>NZ_WBKL01000131.1:0-86161 GCF_015714705.1 Nostoc sp. NZL
CCTTTCATGAGGATGAGTCCCGAATTCGTTCTCTGCACAGCCCACAAAACTTTGCTTTACTACGTCGTATTGCCCTGAATGCATTAGAGCGAGAATCATCTTTTCGTCGCAGTATTCGCCAAAAATCACGACGAGCAGCTATGAACGATCGCTATATGCTTTCTGTGTTGGCTGCGGCTCTCTCAAACTCAGTACCTCTGCCATAATCCCCCTGTCAATAGGGTTTGAGACGCGCTAACCCTGACTGGTGCTCAAAAGTTTTATCAATGCTTGGACAAATCAAGGCACATCAGGGCGATTATCAAGGTGGAGTACAAGATTTGGAAAGGGCGGTTTCTTTGGCTCAAGAAAATCAATTTGATGGAATTGACGAATTACAGGAAATAATTTTCGCAGTAAAGAACAATGAGGCAGTTTGCTTATATGAACAAGCTAATTTTGCTGCTCAACAAGGAAATATAGAAGAGGCAATTGAACCTGCTCGAAAAGCGTATGAATTTCAGTGCAGTGTCAATCATAAAAACAGCCAACCTGCTACTTTAGGCTTGCTGGGACAACTGTTGCTAGCCCAAAATAAATCCGATGAAGGATTAAAGCAGCTACAGCAAGCATTAGATATTGCCCAAGAGCTACAAGCACAAGAAACTATAGATCAGCTTCAAGAGATGATTTCCGTATTTTCCAGGGAGATTGAAGACCAAGATATTGGTGGTGAGCAATTATAGAGTTTTATGCGATCGCACCATAACCATTAAACCGCTCTTTAAGTCCTAAGTTATTCCCCGCATCAACTCTCCGTAGCTAACCAAGCACGCAAAACCTCAGCCACTGTCCATGCTTGAGCAATACATCCCCGTGGAGTCATCGGAGCATCACCATCAAAAATCTCACTGAGACTGCCAATACCGTGTGCAGTGAGATGATTAGCCATTGGTTCTAAAAATTGACGAGCCTGCTCAGGGTTTTTGTAGACGCGCAGGTGTGCTAAGACGAACGGCCCCAACAACCAACCCCAAACTGTCCCCTGATGGTAAGCTCCATCACGTTGATACTGATTACCTCTGTATTTACCCTGGTATTGAGGATAATCGGGGGCTAGCGATCGCAACCCATGAGAAGTCAGCAACATTCGCCCGCAAGCCTCCACCACACCCTTTTGCTGGGCAGGTGTTAGCGGACTTTCTGGTAATGACACAGCAAATATTTGGTTAGGACGCAATAACGCATCATCACCATCAGAACTGTCTAGAACGTCATAGCAATAACCTGTCTCGTCATTCCAGAAGCGAGAAAATCTATACTTTGCCCGGTCTGCCATTGCCTCATACTCTTGGTGTGGTTTACCAAGCTGACGGGCAAACTTTGCCATTGTCCGTAAAGCATTATACCAGAGGGCATTAACTTCAATCGGTTTGCCGATTCGGGGCGTAACTACCCAATCATCAACTTTGGCATCCATCCAGGTCAGTTGCACACCAGCAACGCCTGCATAAAGTAAACCATCGGCTGCATCGAGGTGGATGTTGTAACGTGTACCGCGACAGTGCCAATCAATGATGTCTGCAAGTATGGGAAAGAGTTCACCAAGCAAAGTATCATCGTCCGTAGCGCTGTAGTAGGCGCGGACTGCTTCAAAGTACCAAAGAGTGGCATCGACTGTATTATATTCTGGTTGCTCACCCGCATCGGGAAAGCGATTAGGCAACATTCCTTGGTCTACGTATCTGGCAAAGGTGCGAAGAATTGAGCGTGCCACCTCTGGGCGACCAGTGGAAATTGTCAAACCAGGTAGACTAATCATGGTGTCGCGTCCCCAGTCGCTAAACCAGTGATAACCAGCGATGATGGTTTTGCCGTGGGGGTCTTCTGGTACTGGGCGATCGACAATAAACTGGTCAGCAGCTAGTACTAGATGGTTGATCCAGCTAGGTGATTCCTTAGTCTTGAGAGGTCGATTAGTTTTCCAAAATCCTGTTAACTTCTGCTCTTGAGCGCGACGTAACTTAAGTGCAGCTTCACCATTGAGATTTGGTTGCTTTTCTGTGCTAGCTACAAATGCGTAGGTGCAGCCCGTCGTAGACATCGCTTCCCCAGGATTCAATGTAACTTCAAAGGTGGCAGCGTGGAGGTGGTCTTCTTTATCTCTCAATCCCCGATAGCGTTCAACTGCTAAGTCAAAACCATGATACCAATTGTGGACAACAGATACACTAGGGCGTGAAGCGTTGCGTAGCTTGCCGCCGTAGGCATCGCCTTTAGGCGAATCACTCAGTAGATACAGTGGTACAGCACCCGAATAAGCAGTTACACAAATCCCCTGTTCTACCTGCTCAACAGACATCTGCCAATCATTACTTTGGGTGTCGCTGTGGTAATCGCGGTAGTTGACCATTGCTTTGAGCGTCAACTTCAGTGGTTGGGTGGCACGACGCAGAGTATATTGAACATAGGTTGTGTTAGCGCCTTGTTGCATCCACACGCGTTTTTCTAATAAGGCATCGGCAACAGCAAAACGCCATACAGGAATTGTACCATCCAGAGAAAAACGTTCAATATTTTGATAACCCTGGGGACTGACAATCCCATCAGCCCAACGATTGGTGTCTAGAGAATAAGAGCGAGTATCATACAGGACAGTTTCATCTAGTTTTGTCAGCAGTAAGGTGCGACCCAGAGGTGGTTTCAATGCTGCTACCAATAAACCGTGATAGCGGCGGGTCAATAAACCAGCCACAGTCCCAGAAGCGTAACCACCAATACCGTTAGTTACTAACCACTCCCGCGACTCTGCGGTGTCAAGATTGCCACAGATTTCCCGCCCAAATTCAATACACATAACAGAGCAATTTTTGGTTAATCCCAATTAAAATCTTACCCGCTAATCAGGGCTAAAATTCATTAGATTAAGCAATATTAAATACTAGGAACTTTGGTAAAGACATTTCTGTAATTAGCTTATACCTGCGAAGATGTAGCAGGTAGCGGGATAATCTCAAGACCATATTTTAGACTTGTCCGAAATATTAACTCAGGAAAAGAAAAATGGTAAAACGTTTAATTGAGTGCTTACCATTTTTCAGTATTAATTATGGTTTTTAATTATATCCAAAAGTATCCACTACGAACAAAATAAATTTTAGGGATTAGTTACGAACAATTACAATCACTGCTAAATTGTGCCATAAATCGTCATAACGGAATTAAAGCCAAACAGGAAAGCCAAAAAATTAGAATCAATGCGGCTGGTGGAGGTCGCCCAGATCGGGTACTATTGAAGCCCCAGAATGATGCCGTCCTTAGTACGCTGTTCCAAAGCAAAGCGCGGGTAGCCCCAGTGTTGGGGGATTGATATTGTGGGTTGCATTGATTTAATGGGGATTGTTGAGAATGTGGTGAGAGGCGTAGGCGTAGCCCGCCGTAGGTATCGCAGTTGTCAAGCGATCGCCTGGAATGAGAACAATTACGCCGTTACTAACTCTGCTTTCTCCAGCAGCCGTTGCAATTTATCGCCAGTTAGCTGTTCTAACGGTTGATCTAAATGTTCTGGAATCTGAATATGGGGAAAAAAATGGCCGCATAAGGCCATTATAGCGAGGTGAAATATCCAACCTGGGCGGATTATTCCAACTCAAGGTGCTCTTACTTCGGGGCAGAAGCCGGGTTTTGACTTCTTGCTCTGGTGTTAGAGTTATGACCCTAAGCTTGTGAAATTATCAAAAAGTTAAAGTTAATAATTATTTTTATTTAGTATTTTAACTGTCTTAACTGTCCAGTTAACTGTCTTAACTGTCTTAACTGTCCAGTTAATAAAGTTAACTGTCCAGTTAACTGTCTTAACTGTCCAGTTAACTTTTTACTTAACTTTTTAACCCTATTGCATTTTGTTGATAAAGCTGAGATGATTTATTAGTTAAGAGTTATGTGTAAAGCTAGCGTTTATTAATAACTTAGTCATCAAATCAAGAGTAAATAAAGATAAAATTATATAGTCTTAACTTAATTTGAGTGGTAATAGCTCTTATATATCTTGTTAGAAAACTTTTATTTACTAAAATGTAATCTCGTACCCCTATTAATGTTTTAACCAAGAATGTAAGGATTTTAGGTAATTACAATGGACGAAATCGTTAAAAAACTTGCTAGTCTGGGTCTTCCTGGTGTAATTCTCGTGATTTTAACGGTTACATCAGGAGGTAGTTCTGCCGCTATTGCAGCTACTCTTACAGCATTAGGAGGGCCGTTTGGTGTCGTTGGAGGTATAGCCCTGCTTGGTCTAATAACAGTTGTAGGGGATGCTGTAGCAGGATATGGGCTTGAATCCATTGTTAAGGCTATTTATAAAGAACGTAGCAAAAACGAATCTGTTCAAGTTCTCCTCAAGGAGATTAAAGATTTACCGATTACTGAGGAGCTAAAACTCAAACTGAAAAATGAACTTAGCCCAGAAAATTTTACCGATACCCAAGTGGTTTAGATTCCAAAAATAGTTTAAGTTATTGAGAATTTATTTTGATGGCTATTTCTTAATTTATTTCAACTGAAGTTTGGAAAAAATTATATTTAGCTAATTTCATTCTCGTAAGAACAAAATTTATCTTCTTCTAACCAGCTATATATTAACCATTACAAGCTGTTTTCACACCGCCAATAACAACATTGCGAAAGCTAGCTAAATTTATCTAATTTTGAAAATTTTTTTGAGATAAAAAGACCTCTGTTCGCGCATTATTTGTATTGTTATAACCAAAATCATCAGTATTTTAAGGAGTTCTAATGGATAGAATTATAAAAATAATTTATCCACTCTCTTCTGGTCAAGAAGCAATGTGGTTTATCTACCAAATTGCTCCAGAGAGTGTTGCTTATAATATATTTATTACCGTAAAGATTAATTCATATTTAAATATTGCTACTGTCAATCGTGTATGGGAAAAAATTATTGAACGCCATCCTATTCTCAGAACTACATATACCATTCATGAAGGCGAACCCGTTCAGCAAGTTAATCAACAATATAAATTTAATGTTGAGGTAATAGATGCCAGCAATTGGAGCGAAGACCAATTAAACGAGAAAATATTTGCTATAACTGACCGCCCTTTTAACTTAGAAAAAGATTCAGTTTTGAGAGTTAATTTATTTACTCGTTCAGCAGAAGAACACATTCTCTTGCTAACAATGCATCACATTGCAGGTGATATGTGGTCTTTTGATTTACTGCTGAGTGAATTTCAAAGTTTGTATATTAGTGAAATTGAGCAAGTTAGTCAAGAGCAGACAGAGGCGGCAGATTCTTTTACCAAGAATAAATCTTATCTAGAATTTGTCCGCTGGCAGTCAGAAATGCTATCTGGTTATAGGGGAGAAAAACTTTGGCAATACTGGCAACAAAAATTAGCTGGCGAATTGCCAATTTTGAATTTGCTTGTAGATAAACCCCGCCCCCCGGTAAAGACTTCTCAAGGAGCAACACATATTTCAAAGCTAGATGAACAGTTAATTCAAAAACTCAACCATCTAGCTCTAGTCTCTAGAACAAGCCTTTATCAGATTCTGCTAGCAGCATTTTACGTGCAACTTTACCGCTACACCAATCAAACAGACATCCTCATAGGAAGCCCGATGAGAGGTAGATGGGGTGGAGATTTTAAAGAGATTGTCGGTTACTTTGTTAACCTGATGGTTTTACGAACTTCTGTACAGGAAAACGCCACATTTACAGAATTTCTGGCTCACATAAGCAAGACAGTTAAAGAAGCCCAAAAACATCAAGATTACCCTTTTTCTCTCTTAGCAGAACAACTCCAGCCAGAACGAGATCCCAGTCGTTCTCCTTTATGTCAAGTTAGTTTCACTTGGCAAAGACACCGTTGGTGTGAACCAACAGAAAATTCTTTGCACAGTGGAGAACAAGTGCTTGAAATGAAGCCATACTTGCTGGGACATCAACGCGGTGCAGACTTTGATCTGAATTTAATGGTGATGGAAGCTCAGGGAGTATTGCAACTCTGCTGGCAATACAATACTGACTTGTTTGAGGCTAGTACAATCACACGTATGGCAGGGCATTTTGTTACCTTGCTTGAAGGCATTGTAGCTAATCCTCAAGAGCAGATTTGGCAATTACCTCTGCTGACAGAAATTGAACAACAGCAGTTATTAGTTCAGTGGAATGATACAGGTGTAGATTATCTCCAAAATAAATGTATCCATCAGTTATTTGAGGAGCAGGTTAAACTTACTCCCGATGCTGTAGCAGTTGTGTTTGAAAATCAACAACTGACTTATCAGCAGTTGAATTGTCGCGCTAACCAATTAGCCCATTACTTGCAATCTTTGGGTGTGGGTGAAAATGTGCTGGTGGGTTTGTGTGTAGAACGTTCCTTAGAGATGGTGGTGGGACTATTGGGGATTCTCAAGGCGGGTGGGGCTTATGTGCCACTTGATCCTGAGTATCCTGCTGAACGCTTAAGCTTCATGCTCACAGACACTCAAGTAAAAGTGCTGTTGACTCAAGAGAAATTAGTTGAATCTCTTCCTCAACATCAAGCCCGTGTCGTTTGCTTAGATACCGACTGGCACAGCATTAGCCAAGCAAATCAGGATAATCTCAACAGCACAGTCAGTGGAGAAAACCTCTCTTATGTGATTTACACCTCCGGTTCTACAGGCACACCCAAGGGAGTCGCCGTTACTCATCAGGCCGTCAATCGACTGGTGTTAAACACCAACTATATACAGTTAACAGCTGATGAATGCGTTGCTCAAGCGGCAAATATTGCTTTTGATGCAGCCACCTTTGAGATTTGGGGAGCGTTGCTTTCCGGAGCCAAGCTAGTTATTATCGCTAAATCCGTATTGCTGATCCCGGAAGAATTTGCTGTCAATATCCGCAAGCATCAAATCAGTGTCTTATTTTTAACTACAGCTTTATTCAATCAGTTAGCCAGTGTTGTCCCGCAAGCATTTAGTTCTCTACGATATCTACTATTTGGTGGTGAAGCGGTTGATCCCAAATGGGTGCTGGAAGTACTAGATAAAGGCGCTCCTCAACACTTGCTCCATGTCTATGGGCCAACAGAGAACACCACGTTTTCTTCTTGGTATTTAGTAGAGGACTTAGCAACGACAGCTACAACTATTCCCATTGGTCGGGCGATCGCAAATACGCAAATCTACATCCTTGACCAAAACTTACAGCCTGTACCAGTAAGTGTACCAGGAGAACTGTACCTTGGTGGAGCAGGATTAGCACAGGGCTACTTCAACCGCCCTGAATTGACAAAAGAGAAATTCATCCCCAATCCGTTTGAGAAGGAAGGAGGCAGGAGGCAGGATAGCGCAGCATTAGCGAGTCCGCGAGCGTCGGCAGAAGGGAGTAAATTATATAAAACGGGGGATTTGGCACGCTATTTAGCAGATGGCAACATAGAATACTTAGGGCGCATTGACAATCAAGTAAAAATACGTGGTTTCCGCATCGAGTTGAGCGAAATCGAAGTAGTCCTGAGCCAACATAGTGATGTGCAAGTATCTTGTGTCATTGTCCGGGAAGATACCCCTGGTGATAAACGTTTAGTCGCCTATGTGGTAGCACATCAGGATTGTAAACCCACAATCAGCGAACTGCGGCAATTCCTCAAAGCAAAACTCCCAGATTACATGGTGCCAAATGCAATAGTTATCTTGGAGTCACTGCCGCTTACTCCCAACGGCAAAGTAGACCGCCGTGCCTTACCAATACCGGATTTACACAGTGAACGGCAAGATAAATTTGTTGCACCTCGTAACCCAATAGAAGAAATGCTGGCACTCCTTTGGACACAAGTGCTGAAAGTAGAGCTTTTAGGCATTCATGACAACTTCTTTGAACTTGGCGGACACTCGCTACTCGCAACACAATTAGTTTCACGCATCCGCAACGTTTTTAAAGTGGAACTAGCATTGCGTGAGTTGTTTGCAAGAGCGACAGTAGCGGAATTAGCACAATCAATTAGGCAGTTACAGCAACAAGACTTAGAACTCTCTGAACCACCTATCTTACCAAAGGTGAGGGATGCAGAATTACCACTGTCTTATGCTCAACAGCGTCTGTGGTTTTTAGATCAGTTCGAGCCGAATAGCGCCTTTTACAACATTCCTATGGCTTTGCGTCTAGTGGGAAATTTGAATCAACCAGCCTTAGAACAAAGCTTACAAGAGATTATTCATCGCCACGAAGCCTTACGCACCAACTTTATTACAGTTGATGGAAAACCTTCTCAAATTATTCAAATACAAACCAATTGGACAGTTTCAGTTATTGACTTAAAGTATTTATCTACAACCAATCAAGAAATTACTAGCCAGGAATTAGCGCGACAACAAGCTATTCAGCCTTTTGACCTGGCAAACGGAGCATTAATCAGGACAACATTACTAGTGCTGTCCCAGACAGAACACATATTGTTAGTTTGTATGCATCATGTTGTCAGTGATGGCTGGTCAATGGGTGTGTTTGTCCAAGAACTAGCAGCGCTGTACGATGCTTATGCTCAAGGTCAGCCGTCACCTTTAGCACCGCTGCCGATTCAGTATACAGATTTTGCTATCTGGCAAAGAGAGTGGTTGCAAGGAAATGTACTGCAAAACCAACTAACTTACTGGCAACAACAACTGGCAAACGCACCAGATCTATTGTCGCTGCCCACAGACCGACCCAGACCTGCTGTGCAGACTTTTGCTGGTGCATATCAAAAGTTTGCACTTTCTGCTGAACTTACAGGTGGATTGATACAACTGAGTCAGCAACAAGGGGTGACTTTGTTCATGACACTTTTGGCAGCGTTTGATACCCTGCTTTACCGCTACACAGGTACAGAAGACATTTTGGTGGGATCTCCCATTGCTAACCGCGATCGCAGTGAGATAGAAGGGCTAATTGGCTTTTTTGTCAATACTTTAGTCATGCGTACTGACTTAGCAGGCAACCCCAGTTTTAGCGAATTACTGACTCGTGTCCGCGAAATAGCAATGGAGGCATACTCGCATCAGCATTTGCCTTTTGAAATGCTAGTGGAAGCATTGCAGCCAGAACGGGATCTTAGCCATACACCGCTATTCCAGGTGATGTTTACACTTCAGAATGCGCCCGTATCAACCGTGGAGTTAAATCAGTTAAGTGTCAGTTCAACGTTGATAGAAGGTACAACTTCCAAGTTTGATCTTACCTTGTCAATGGAAAATACTGCTACTTCGACTACGCTCAGTACAGGTACTGGAGTAGTGGGTGTGTGGGAATATAGCACTGACTTATTTGATGCCAGCACAATTGAGCGAATGACGGGTCATTTTGTGACATTGCTTGAAAGTATTATTGCTAACCCACAACAGTCCATTTCTCAATTGTCCCTGTTGACAGAAGTTGAGCAACAACAGTTATTGGTTGAGTGGAACAATACTCAAGCGGATTATCCCCTTGATAAATGTCTCCATCAGTTGTTTGAGGAGCAAGTAGCGCGTACACCCGATGCTGTAGCGGTGGTGTTTGAAAATCAACAACTGACTTACCAGCAGTTGAATTGTCGCGCAAATGAGTTAGCACATTACTTGCAGTCTTTGGGAGTGGGAGCAGATGTGCTGGTGGGTATTTGTCTGGAGCGATCGCTCTTGATGGTAGTAGGACTGTTAGGGATTCTTAAGGCAGGTGGAGCTTATGTACCACTTGACCCAGACTATCCTAGCGATCGCTTGAGCTTTATGCTAGAAGATGCTCAATTGAGAGTGCTACTGACACAACAGCAACTCAAACAAAAGTTGCCTGAGCATCAAGCGCACATTGTATCTTTAGATGCTGACTGGCAATTTATTTCTCAGTTCAGTCAGGAAAATCCAATTACTACTGTGCAAGATAGTAACTTGGCTTATGTGATTTACACATCCGGTTCCACTGGCAAGCCCAAAGGAGCAATGAACACCCACTTGGGAATTTGCAATCGCCTGCTGTGGATGCAACAAGCTTATCAATTAACAGCAGTAGATTGTATTTTACAGAAAACTCCTTTTAGCTTCGACGTTTCAGTTTGGGAGTTCTTCTGGCCATTAATCACTGGAGCGCGTTTAGTTGTGGCTAAACCAGGTGGACATAAAGATAGTGCTTACTTGGTCAACCTAATTTTAGAGCAGCAGGTGACAATAGTGCATTTTGTTCCTTCTATGCTCCAGGTTTTCTTAGAAGAACCAAGTCTCGAAAATTGCCGTAGCTTGAAACGAGTTATATGTAGTGGTGAAGCTTTGCCTGTAGAACTTCAGGAACGCTTTTTTGCTCGGTTAGAGTGTGAATTGCACAATCTCTACGGGCCAACAGAAGCGGCAATAGATGTCACCTACTGGCAATGCTTTCCAAATGGCAATCTTAGGACAGTACCGATTGGTCGTGCGATCGCCAACACGCAAATTTACATTTTAGACGAGCATCTGCAACCAGTTCCTGTAGGTGTAGCCGGAGAATTGCATATTGCTGGTTTGGGGTTGGCACGAGGCTATTTGAACCGAAAAGAATTGACAACAGAAAAATTCATTTCCAACCCGTTTGAGGAAGGAGGAGGAAGCAAATTATATAAAACTGGAGATTTAGCGCGTTATTTACCTGATGGCAGAATTGAATACATCGGACGAATTGATAACCAAGTAAAAATACGTGGTTTCCGCATTGAATTGGGAGAAATTGAGGTATTACTGAACCAACATGACGATGTGCAGGCATCTGTAGTCACCGTCCGCGAAGACAATCCAGGTGATAAACGCTTAGTCGCCTATATAGTGCCGCATCAGCACTCTAAACCCACAACCAATGAACTGCGGCAATTCCTGAAAGCAAAGCTACCAGACTACATGGTGCCAAGTGCTTTTGTAATATTGGAATCAATGCCACTCACTTCTAACGGCAAAGTAGACCGTCGCGCTTTGCCCGCACCGGATTTATACAGCGAAATCAAAGATAAATATGTAGCCCCACGTACTCCAATTGAAGAAATACTGGCGCAAACTTGGTCACAAGTACTGCAACTGCCACAGGTAGGCATACATGATAACTTCTTTGAACTTGGCGGACACTCACTATTAGCAACACAATTGGTTTCACGCATCCGTAACATTTTCAAAGTGGAACTACCATTACGAGAGCTGTTTGCCGCCGCCACACTAGCCGAATTAGCACGAGGAATTGAACAATTACAGCAACAAGACTTACAACTGTCTGCACCACCTATCTTACCAAGGGCGGAGAATGCACAATTAGCACTGTCTTATGCTCAACAGCGTCTGTGGTTTTTAGACCAATTCGAGCCAAACAGTCCTTTCTACAACATGTCCATAGCCTTGCGTTTAGCAGGAACTGTACAAGTTGCCGCATTAGAGCAAAGCTTCCAACAAATTATTCATCGCCACGAAGCGTTACGCACTAATTTCATTACGGTTGATGGACAGGCAACACAAATCATTCAAACAGAAACGAATTGGACAGTTTCAGTTGTTGATTTGAAGCATTTATCGACACTTGTACTGAGCGAAGACGTTGGCGAAGCCTCTGCCTCAGCAGAAGTAACCGAACAAGAAATAGCTTCACAGCAATTAGTTCAACAACAAGCTATTCAACCCTTTGAGTTGGCAACACAAGCATTAGTAAGAGCGACATTAGTAGTGCTATCCGAGACAGAACACATACTGTTAATGTGTATACACCACATAGTCTCTGATGGCTGGTCAATCGGTTTGTTTCTCCAAGAACTAGCAGCACTTTACAATGCTTATTCTCAAGGTAAAAGCTCGACCTTAGCGCCACTGCCGATTCAATATGCAGATTTTGCACTGTGGCAAAGACAGTGGTTGCAAGGAGAAGTACTACAAAGCCAATTGAGTTATTGGCAACAAAAATTGGCTTCGGCTCCAACCTTGTTGTCGCTACCCACAGACCGACCCAGACCGGCTGTGCAAACTTACCAAGGGACACATCAAGAGTTTGCACTTTCTGAGGAACTAACTGGTAAGCTAGCAAAACTCAGCCAAGAGCAAGGGGTTACTTTGTTCATGACGCTGTTGGCAGCGTTTGATACGCTGCTTTACCGCTACACAGGTACAGAAGACATTTTGGTAGGTTCGCCAATTGCTAACCGCGATCGCAGTGAGATAGAAGGGTTAATTGGCTTTTTTGTCAATACTCTAGTCATGCGTACTGATTTATCAGGCAACCCCAGTTTTAGCGAATTACTGGGTCGTGTCCGCGAAATAGCAATGGAGGCGTACTCTCATCAGCATTTGCCTTTTGAAATGCTGGTAGAAGCATTGCAGCCAGAACGGGATCTTAGCCATTCACCACTGTTCCAAGTAATGTTTGTCCTCCAGAATGCGCCCACATCTGGATTAGAACTAACTGGGTTAACTGTCAGTTCATTGCCAATAAAAGGTACAACTTCAAGGTTTGATTTAACCTTAATCATGCAAAACTCTCTTACTGGTCTGGTAGGGGTGTGGGAGTACAACACTGACTTGTTTGATGTCAGTACCATTGAGCGGATGACTGGTCATTTTGTGACATTGGTTGAAAGTATTATTGCTAACCCAGAGGAGCGAATTTCCCAATTACCACTGCTGACACAACCGGAACAACAAAAGTTACTTGTCGAGTGGAACGATACTCAGGTAGATTATCCAGAAGATTTGTGCATCCATCAGTTATTTGAGAAACAGGTAGATAGTACACCCGATGCGATCGCAGTTGTATATGAAAATCAACAACTGACTTACTATGAATTAAACTACCGCGCTAACCAGTTGGCACACTACTTGCGGTCTTTGGGTGTAGGGTCTGATGCCCTGGTTGGTCTGTGTGTAGAGCGTTCTTTAGAGATGGTTATAGGATTATTGGGGATTCTCAAAGCGGGTGCTGCTTATGTGCCACTTGACCCAGAATATCCGCCTGAGCGCTTGAGGTTTATTTTAGAAGATGCTCAAGTTAGGGTGTTGCTAACCCAGCAGTCACTTCTTGATAGATTGCCCCAGCATCAAGCACAGCTTGTTTGTTTGGATACTGACGCTCAACTGATTTCCCAATCGGGTCAGGACAATCTCATTTCTGGCGTACAAGCAAATAACTTAGCTTATATAATTTATACTTCTGGTTCTACAGGTCAACCTAAAGGTATAGCCATGAATCAGCTTGCCCTTAGCAATCTGATCTTGTGGCATCAGGAAAATCTGAAAATTCCTCGTGGAGCAAAAACCCTACAATTTGCTTCGATTAGCTTTGATGTCTCCTTCCAAGAAATATTCACTACCTGGTGTTCTGGAGGCACATTATTCTTAATTGGGGAGGAATTACGCAGAGATACATCAGCTTTGTTAGGTTTTCTCCAACAAAAAGCAATTGAGAGAATGTTTCTCCCCTTTGTTGGCTTACAGCAACTAGCTGAAGTTGCTATTGGTGGTGAATTAGTTAGTAGTCATCTGCGGGAAATCATTACTGCTGGGGAACAGTTGCAGATTACTCCCGCTATTTCCCAATGGTTAAGCAGGCTAACTGATTGTACATTGCACAATCACTATGGGCCATCAGAGAGCCATTTAGCCACCAGTTTTACTCTGACTGATTCAGTGGAGACTTGGCCGCTACTTCCTCCGGTTGGTCGTCCCATTGCCAACGCGCAAATCTATATCCTGGACAGGTTCTTACAGCCTGTACCCGTTGGTGTACCAGGAGAATTGTACATTGCTGGTGTCCTTTTATCACAAGGCTACTTCAACCGACCAGAGTTAACACTTGAGAAATTTATTCCTAACCCCTTTAAAAGAAGCAGGGGAGCAGGGGAGCAGGGGAGCAGAGGGGAAACCGATCGTCTTTACAAAACAGCGGACTTAGCACGCTATTTAAGTGATGGCAATATTGAATACTTGGGGCGTATTGACAATCAGGTGAAAATTCGGGGTTTCCGCATCGAGTTGGGAGAAATTGAAGCAGTACTGAGCCAACTTGATGTGCAGGCATCTTGTGCGATCGCCCGCGAAGACATTCCTGGGAACAAACGCTTAGTGGCTTACATTGTGCCTCAAAAAGAGCAGACGCTCACAGTAAGCGTTGTGCGTAGCTTCCTGAAGTCAAAGTTACCAGAATATATGGTGCCAAGTGCGATCGTTATCTTGGACGCTTTACCGCTTACCCCCAACGGTAAACTAGACCGCCGCGCATTGCCTGCACCTGATTTACATAGCCA
This sequence comes from Nostoc sp. NZL, assembly GCF_015714705.1. NCBI lineage: Bacteria > Bacillati > Cyanobacteriota > Cyanophyceae > Nostocales > Nostocaceae > Nostoc > Nostoc sp. NZL. Next base: position 14,247 of record NZ_WBKL01000131.1, read on the forward strand.
ATTATTGGACAAATATGTTGCCCCACGTAACCCAATCGAAGAAATCCTATCGCTAATTTGGGCGCAAGTTCTGAAAGTAGAGCAAGTGGGCATATACGATAACTTCTTTGAGCTTGGAGGCCACTCGTTACTAGCCACGCAACTCATCTCCCGCGTGCGTACCAGCTTGAAAGTAGAACTACCATTGCGTAGCTTATTTGCTGCCCCAACGGTTGCTGAATTGTCCCAAAACATTCAACAGTTGCAGCAACAGGATTTAGAATTAACACCATCACCCATCTTACCAAGGGCGGAGGATGCAGAATTACCACTGTCTTATGCCCAAACACGGCTATGGTTTTTAGACAAGTTAAACCCAAACAGCGCCTTCTACAACTTCCCCATAGCTTTGCGTTTAGTCGGAACTCTCAATCGAACTGCCTTAGAACAAAGCTTACAAGAAATTATTCATCGCCACGAAGCGTTACGCACCAACTTTGTCATCGTTGATGGAAAACCTTCTCAAATCATTCAAACACAAATAAATTGCACACTCTCAGTTGTTGACTTCAAGCATTTATCTACAACCGAGCAAGAAACAGCTTCACAGCAATTAGCGCAACAACCCTTTAACCTAGCAACTGAAGCATTAGTCAGAGCAACATTAATAGTGCTGTCCCAGACAGAACACGCCTTATTAGTCTGTATGCATCACATAGTCAGTGATGGCTGGTCAATGGGTGTGTTAGTTCAAGAACTAGCAGCGTTGTACAATGCTTATTCTCAAGGTGAGTCGTCACCTTTAACACCACTGCCGATACAGTACGCAGATTTCGCAATTTGGCAGCGAAACTGGTTGCAAGGAGATGTCTTACAAAATCAATTGAGTTACTGGCAACAACAACTGGCAAACGCACCAGCTTTGTTGTCACTACCTACTGACCGACCTAGACCATCTATGCAGACTTTCGCAGGAGCATATCAACAGTTTGCGCTCTCCAAGGAACTAACTGATAAACTCACGCAACTAAGCCAGCAACAAGGTTGTACCCTCTTTATGACGCTGTTAGCAGCGTTTGATACCTTACTTTACCGCTACACAGGTACAGAAGACATTTTGGTGGGTTCGCCAATTGCTAACCGCGATCGCAGTGAGATAGAAGGGTTAATTGGCTTTTTTCTCAACACTTTAGTCATGCGTACCAATTTGGCTGGCAATCCTAGCTTTAGCGAATTACTAGGTCGTGTTCGTGAAATGGCGATGGATGCATACTCTCATCAGAATTTGCCTTTTGAAATGCTAGTAGAAGCATTGCAGCCAGAACGGGATCTCAGTCATACACCACTGTTTCAAGTGATGTTTGTCCTTCAAAATGCTCCCATATCTCAACAATTGGAGTTGACTGGGTTAACTGCTAGTCCACTGGTGGTAAAAAGTACAACTACCAAGTTTGATCTGACTTTAGGAATGGAGAACACTGCCAATGGACTGGTTGGCGTGTGGGAATACAACACTGATTTATTTGATGCTAGTACCATTGAGCGAATGACGGGTCATTTTGTCACATTGCTGGAAGGTATTATTGCTAACCCAGAGGAACGAATTTCTCAACTGCCACTGCTAACAGAAGTTGAGCAACATCAACTTTTAATAGAGTGGAATGATACTCAGGTAGATTATCCACTAGATAAGTGTATCCATCAGTTGTTTGAGGAGCAGGTTGGGCGTACACCTGATGCAGTAGCAGTTGTGTTTGAAGATCAACAACTGACTTACCACCAGTTAAATAGTCGTGCTAACCAGTTGGCGCACTACCTCAAGTCTTTAGGAGTTGGAGCAGATGTACTGGTGGGCATTTGTGTGGAACGCTCAATAGAAATGGTAGTGGGACTACTAGGTATTCTTAAGGCGGGTGGGGCATATCTGCCGCTTGACCCTGAGTATCCGACTGAGCGTTTGCACTTTATGCTAGAAGATGCTCAAGTTTCGGTGTTGCTGACTCAGCAGAAACTCCTTGATAGACTGGCCCAACATCAAGCAAAGCTGGTTTGTTTGGATACTGACTGGGAGTTTATTTCTCAGTTAAGTCAGGATAATCTAATCACTGAGGCACAAGCAACTAATTTGGCTTATGTGATTTATACCTCCGGTTCTACAGGTCAACCCAAGGGAGTGCTAATTGCCCATCAAGGATTATTAAATTTGGTGTTCTGGCATCAACGTACTTTCAAAATCACTTCAGTAGACAAAGCCACTCAGCTAGCAGGAACAGCATTTGACGCTGCGGTATGGGAATTATGGCCTTACCTGACCGCAGGAGCAAGTATCTACTTAGTCAAATCTGAGTTCCTTAGCTCGTTAGTGAAGCTACGAGACTGGTTGATTTCAAGGCAGATTACTATCAGTTTTCTGCCAACACCATTGGCACAAGAATTATTGTCTTTGGAATGGCCAACTGAAAGTTTGGCTTTGCGAACGATACTGACTGGAGGAGATAAGCTTCATCAGTATCCATCAGATTTAGTCCCCTTCCAACTAGTGAATAATTATGGCCCAACTGAAAATACTGTTGTTACAACTTCTGGGCTGGTAGTTGCCAAGGAGCAAGATCAGATATCACCGAGTATTGGGCGAGCGATCGCCAACACTCAAATCTATATTCTAGATAGTAATCTGCAACCAGTTCCCATTGGTATCCCAGGAGAGTTACATATTGCTGGTGTTGGATTAGCAAAAGGCTACCTCAACCGCCCCGAACTGACAACTGAAAAATTCATCCTCAATCCCTTTAGCACTGAGCTGCATTCGCGCCTATACAAAACTGGAGATTTAGCACGTTATCTACCCGATGGCAACATTGAATACCTGGGACGCATTGACAATCAAGTAAAAATTCGGGGCTTCCGCATCGAGTTGGCAGAAATTGAAGCATTACTGGGACAACATGATGATGTGCAGATATGTTGTGTCATTGCTCGTGAAGAAACTTCAGGTAATAAGCGCTTAGTCGCCTACGTAGTGCTGCATTTACAGATGACACCCACAACCGACGAACTGCGTCAGTTTCTTTCCGATAAGCTGCCTGGGTATATGGTGCCAAGTGTTTTTGTGATGCTGGAGTCCTTACCCCTGACACCCAACGGCAAAGTAGACCGTCGCGCTTTGCCTGCTCCAGATTTACAACAGGAACTATCAAATTATGTAATGCCAAATACTGAAGTAGAAAGAATCATTGCTGGCATTTGGCAAAAAACACTGGAAGTAGAAAAGGTGGGAATTTACAATAATTTCTTTGAATTAGGAGGTCATTCGTTACTACTGGTACGAATTAATCAGCAGTTACAGGAAAAGTTTGGTTTGGAAGTGTCAATAGTTGATATGTTTAATTACCCAACTATACATAGATTAAGCCAACATTTAAGTACTAAACTCAATAAAGAAGATACATTAAAACAAAATAATTCTCGCCCTCAATCTCCAAGTGAAAGCAAAGCTTTCAGGAACCAACAATTACAGCTTAGACAGCAGTATCTTTCTCAAAGGAAGGGTAAAAAATTATGATAAATTCCGTTAATATTAATGATTTCAATAATGAAATAGCAATAATTTCTCTTGCTGGTAGGTTCCCAGAAGCCAAAGATATTGACTCTTTTTGGCAGAATTTGCGTGATGGCGTAGAATCTATCTCCAGGTTGACGGATAAAGAATTAATAAATTATGGCGTTTCTATAGATTTACTGAATAATCCTAATTATGTAAAAGCTAATGCTGTTTTATCAGACATTGAATTGTTTGATGCAAACTTTTTCGCTTATAGTGCGAAAGAAGCTGAGTTAATAGATCCCCAACAACGCCTATTTTTAGAGTTGGCGTGGGAGGCAATAGAAAAGGCTGGTTATGATCCGCATACCTATAATGGGTTAATAGGGGTTTATGCTGGTGTGGGAATGAATAGGTATCTTGTCAACAATCTCTACCCTCATCATCAATTATTAGAGACAGTTGATCCACTGCAATTAACAATCTCCAACGATAAAGATTTTTTGCCAACACGAGTTGCATATAAACTCAACTTGACTGGGACAGCCGTCAATGTACAAACAGCCTGTTCTACTTCTTTGGTTGCTGTTCACTTAGCTTGCCAAAGCCTATTAAATTGTGAATGTGACATGGCTTTAGCTGGTGGAGTTACTCTCAGCATTCCCCAAAAAATAGGTTATTTGCATCAAGAGGGAATGATTCTTTCTCCTGATGGACACTGCCGTGCTTTTGATGCTAAGGCACAAGGAACAATTGCCAGTAGCGGTGCTGGGATTGTGGTATTGAAAAGATTAAAGGATGCGATCGCAGACCGCGACCACATCCATGCAATCATTAAAGGTTCGGCAATTAATAATGATGGTGCAATGAAAGTGGGCTTCACTGCTCCTAGTGTTAGCGGTCAAGCAGCAGTGATTAGCGAGGCTCAAGCTATAGCTGGTGTAGATGCCGAAACCATTTCCTACATCGAAGCTCATGGGACAGCTACACCTTTAGGAGACCCGATTGAAATTGCCGCTTTAACTCAAGCTTTTAATCAAAGTACTGATAAAAAAGGTTTCTGCGGTATTGGTTCCTTAAAAACCAACTTAGGACATTTAGATACAGCAGCAGGTGTGGCAGGTTTGATTAAAACTGTATTATCACTGCAAAATAAAATGCTGCCTCCTAGTTTGCACTTTGAGACACCTAATCCCAAAATTGATTTTGCCAACAGTCCTTTTTACGTCAATACAACCCTGACTGAATGGAAAACAAATAACACCCCTCGCCGTGCTGGAGTTAGTTCTTTTGGTATCGGGGGTACTAATGCTCATGTAATTTTAGAAGAAGCACCTGTTTTTGAGCAGGGGAGCAGGGAAGCAGGGGAGCAGGGGAGAAATTATCAACTGTTGGTACTTTCAGCTAAAACTGCGAGTGCGCTTGAGCAAGCAACAGCTAATTTAATCACACATTTAAAAGAGCATCCAGAACTGAACTTAAGCGATGTAGCTTATACACTCAATAGTGGTCGGCGGGGTTTTAATTACCGACGGATGTTGATTTGTCAAGACTTAGAAGATGCTGTCAAAACTCTTGATAGTTTAGCAGCCCAACAAGTTTTCACTAACTATACAGAGATTACAGAACGGTCTGTTGTCTTTATGTTTCCCGGTCAGGGTTCCCAGTATGTGAACATGGCGCGGGAAATTTATGAAACTGAGACAGCATTTAAAGAACAAGTTGATTATTGCTCAGAAATTCTTAAACCCTTACTAGGGCTAGATTTACGTCATATTCTTTATCCCAGTGAAGAAAAGATTGATGAGGCATCAAAGCAACTTCAACAAACAGCGATCGCTCAACCTGCTATTTTTGTAATTGAATACGCCCTAGCTAAATTATGGCAGTCTTATGGTGTGGAACCACAAGCTGCGATCGGTCACAGTATTGGCGAGTATGTAGCAGCAACTCTAGCAGAAGTTTTTTCCCTAGAAGATGCCTTATCTCTGGTAGCAGCACGCGGACAAATGATGCAGCAACTGCCTACTGGAGCAATGCTTTCAATTCCACTACCCGCAGACAAGATAAAATCCCTACTAGGGCAAGAACTTTCTGTTGCAGCGATTAATCAACCCTTGCAGTGTGTAGTTTCCGGTTCCACAGCAGCAGTAGATACACTACAAAATCAGCTTGCTGCTCAAGGGATTGAATGTCGCCAACTGCATACTTCCCATGCCTTCCATTCTCAAATGATGGAACCAATCTTAAAGGCATTTGCAGAACGAGTCAAAAAAGTTACTTTAAATCCCCCAAAACTTCCTTATATCTCCAACCTGACTGGTACTTGGATTACAGTCACACAAGCCACAAATCCTGATTACTACGCTCAACATCTGCGTTCCACTGTGCTGTTTGCCCAAGGTGTCGAGAAATTATTGGCAACACCTGAGCAAGTCTTACTAGAGGTGGGGCCAGGAAACACACTGACTACATTAGCCAAAAGACATCCAGACAAAGCAGCTGCACAAACGGTGTTGACCTCGGTACGTCATCCTCAAGAAAAGCAATCTGATAATCATGTTTTATTCACTACATTAGGTCAACTCTGGCTGGCTGGAGTCAATATAGATTGGTTTGGATTCTATAGCCACCAAGAGTATTATCGTCTTCCCTTACCGACTTATCCCTTTGAGCGCGAACGTTATTGGATTGACCCCCCACAAAAAGCGGCTTTGGGACAGTTAGAAACCTTACCCACAACATCACAATTATGGACATCGCTTGTACAAGGAGATCAAAATCAAGCAAATACTAGAAATGCAGAACTCAACGAGTTAACATATCAGGAAAATATACAGTGTTTGGCTCGTTTATGTACAGCCTACATCAACTGTGCATTCAGACAATTAGGGGCTTTTAGCAATACCGAAGAAAAGTATTCTTTGGAGAATTTGTTGACGCAATGCCATATTTCTCCTCGCTATCAGCAATTGTTTTCTAGATGGTTGCAAATATTAGTTGAGCAAGGACAACTACAGGAACAGGAGGGGTTATATACTGGGCTACTGCCATGTTCACAAGATTATATTAATGAACATTTAGAAGAAGTTAGAGCGAGGTTTGCTACTTCATCTTTAGTAGATTTAGATTTAGTGCAACGCTGTGGTGAAAATTTAGCTCCTATTGTTGTTGAACAAGAACCCTTAGAGATTTTCAATGAACTGGTTTACCAAAAAGAAAACAACGGTTCACATTCAGAATCTCCCTTAAATACTTACTACAATTCTATTTTGCACTCAAGTTTGGAACAGGTGGTCAAATTATTGCCATTGCCTCAAGCTTCTGCATCAGCCGCATTTAGCATAAAATCTAGGCTAGAACAGAATAATCAGAAATCAGAGATTTCATTACAAAGGAAGCCGGATATTTTTCAGCAAGAAAAATTATCTGCACTCCACTCAAGACCTGATTTGCCTAATTCTTATCTAGCTCCTCGTAATGAGATTGAGCAAAAAATCGCCGATATATGGGAAGAATTATTGGGAATTAAACAGGTGGGAATGCATGACAATTTTTTTAAATTAGGAGGAGATTCTTTAATAGCCGTTCAAGTTTTATCCCGAATACGAAATATTTTTTCTATCCGATTATCTGTAGCAAATTTATTTGAGTCACCCACAATAGCTGAAATAGCACCTAAGCTAGAAAAACAAATAAATCCAGATACAAGCTTTGGTGCAGGTGAGAGAGAAGAAATAACAATTTGAGTAACGAATAATTTTAAATTACGAATTACAAATTACGAATTAGGCGAGTAGAGGTAATGTTTCTGTGAATATCGAACAATTGGTCGTTGATCTTAGTAAACAGGGTGTAAAGTTGTGGGTTGAAGGTGAGCAGTTGCGTGTTAATGCTCCAAAAGGGGTATTGACACTAGAAACTCGTGACTTATTAGCTAAAAATAAAGCAGAACTTATCTTCTTGCTGCACGAGAAAAATGCGGACACCGATACAGATTTTCCCCTGGTCAAAGCCGAGCGTCCTCAGAACTTACCTCTGTCTTTTGCCCAAGAACGACTCTGGTTATTAAACCAGTTGGAACCAAATAACTCCTCCTATAACGAACAAGCAGCTCTAAAACTTCACGGTAAATTAAACGTCGTGGCGCTAGAGCAAAGCCTCAACAAAATTATCGATCGCCACGAAGCCTTACGTACTAACTTTCGCACTATCAACGAGCAGCCAGTCCAGGTAATTACTGACAGCTTAAACTTAAATGTGCCGATAGTAGACTTATCAGAACTACCTGAAAGTGAAAGAGAAATCGCTTGCCAACAATTAGCCACAACTGAAGCTAATCGACCCTTTGACCTTACTAGTTCTCCTTTAATCCGAGCTTCTGTGGTTAAACTCACAGAGGTAGAATACGCTTTGGTACTAACAATACACCACATTGTAGTGGATGGTTGGTCAATAGGCGTATTGATGCGCGAGTTAGCAACCATTTACTCAGCCATCTGCAATAACTTGTCCCCAGAGCTACCTGAGCTACCAATTCAGTATGCCGACTTTGCGATTTGGCAACGACAATGGTTGCAATCAGAAGTACTCCAAAGGCAGCTTGATTACTGGAAGCAACTACTCAAAAACGCTCCCACGTTACTAGAATTACCCACAGATAGACCAAGACCAGCGATTCAAACTTTTCGGGGCGAAATTCAATATGGAAAATTTTCAGTTGAACTGAGTGAAGCGATCGCTAATTTCACTAGGCAAGAGGGAGCCACCCTATTCATGACGCTGTTTGCGGCTTATGTCACCTTGCTTTATCGCTATACAGACTCCGATGACATTGTAGTGGGTACGCCCATTGCTAACCGCGATCGCTTGGAACTTGAAGGGTTAATTGGCTTTTTTGTCAACACTTTAGTATTACGTACCGATTTGTCGGGCAACCCCAGTTTTCAGCAATTGCTAAGTCGAGTGCGGCAACTGACACTGCAAGCTTACGCTCATCCAGACTTGCCCTTTGAGGAGTTAGTAAAAGCATTACAGCCACAACGCGACCTCAGCCATACACCACTGTTTCAGGTGATGTTTGTCCTCCAGAATGCGCCCATATCTGAAGTAGAGCTTGCTGGCTTAACTATCAGTTCATTGCCAGCCCAAAGCGCAACTGCCAAGTTTGATTTAACTTTATCAATGCAGAATACTGCAACTGGATTGGTGAGTGTGTGGGAGTACAATGCTGACTTGTTTGATGCCAGCACAATCGAGCGGATGAGGGGGCATTTCCAAACATTGCTCCAAGGAATTGTTGCTAACCCTCAAGAGCAGATTTCACAATTGCCTCTGCTAACAGAAATTGAGCAGCAGTTATTACTAAAGTGGAATGATACTCAGGTAGATTATCCCCAAGATAAATGTATTCATCAGTTATTTGAGGAGCAGGTTGAACGTACTCCCGATGCTGTAGCAGTGGTGTATGAAAATCAACATCTTACATACCAGGAATTAAACTGTCGTGCTAATCAGTTGGCGCACTACCTCAAGTCTTTGGGTGTAAAAGCCGATGTGCTAGTGGGTATTTGTGTAGAGCGTTCCTTAGAAATGGTGGTGGGACTGCTAGGGATTCTGAAGGCGGGTGGCGCTTATTTACCACTTGCTTCAGACTATCCTACCGAGCGTTTGCGCTTGATGTTAGAAGATGCTCAAGTTTCAGTATTGCTGACTCAGCAGAAACTCCTCGACAGATTGCCTGAGTATACTGCACAGCGTATTTGTTTAGATGCTGACTGGCAGGTTATTTCTTATTTAAGCCAGGATAATCTAATCGCTGAGACACAAGCAGCTAACTTGGCTTATGTGATTTATACCTCCGGTTCTACAGGTCAACCCAAGGGAGTGCTGATTGCCCATCAAGGATTGCTCAATTTGGTGTTCTGGCATCAACGCACTTTTAAAATCACGACCTTAGACAAAGCTACTCAGCTAGCAGGAACAGCATTTGATGCTGCTGTATGGGAGTTGTGGCCTTACCTGACCGCAGGAGCAAGTATCTATTTAGTCAAACCTGAAATTCTTCTATCCCCAGTAGATTTGCAAGATTGGTTGGAATCGAAAAAGATCACTATCAGTTTTCTACCAACGCCAATGGCAGAGCAATTATTGTCTCTGGAATGGCCAGAAAGTACAACTTTGCGAACTATGCTAACTGGGGGGGATAAGCTTCATCGATATCCATCAGGTTTACTCCCTTTCCAGGTAGTGAATAATTATGGCCCAACTGAAAATACTGTTGTCACAACTTCAGGACTAGTAGTTTCTAATGGGCGGGATAATAATATCTCACCACCCATCGGTCACCCTATAGCCAATGTTGAAATCTATATATTGGACTCTTATTTACAGCCAGTACCTATAGGTGTGCCAGGAGAATTGCATATTGGTGGTGCGGGATTAGCAAAAGGCTACCTTAACCGTCCAGAGTTAACACAAGAAAAATTCATCCCCCACTCTTTTAGTGATGAACCACATTCCCGTCTCTACAAAACCGGGGATAAAGCACGCTATTTAAATAATGGCAATATAGAATACGTTGGACGCATTGACGACCAAGTAAAAATACGTGGTTTCCGCATCGAGTTGAGCGAAATTGAAGCAGTATTGAGCCAACATAGTGATGTGCAGTTATCTTGTGTCATCACCCGTGAGGATAGCCCTGGTGATAAACGTTTAGTCGCCTACGTGGTAGCACATCAGGACTGTAAACCCGCAATCAGCGAACTACGGCAATTCCTCAAAGCAAAGCTGCCAGAGTACATGGTGCCGAGTGCTTTTGTAATCTTGGAATCCTTACCCCTGACTCCAAATGCCAAAGTTGACCGCCGCGCCTTACCAAAACCAGATTTAGACACCACACTGCTAGAAAAATATGTTGCCCCGCGCACACCCATTGAGGAAATGCTGGCACTCCTTTGGGCACAAGTGCTGAAATTAGAGTTTGTAGGTATATATGATAACTTCTTTGAACTTGGTGGACACTCACTACTAGCAACGCAATTGGTTTCACGTATCCGCAACATTTTCAAAGTGGAACTACCATTGCGTGAATTGTTTGCCTCAGCAACAGTTGCGGAATTGGCGCAATCGATTGGGCAATTGCAGCAACAGGTACTTCGACTTCGCTCAGTACAAGACTTAGAACTTTCTACACCATTCATCACACAAAGGGCAGAGAATGCTCAATTACCACTGTCATTTGCTCAACAGCGTCTTTGGTTTTTAGACCAGTTCGAGCCGAACAGTGCCTTATACAACATCCCCTTAGCTTTACGTCTAGTCGGAACTCTTAATCAAGTTGCCCTAGAACAAAGCTTACATGAAATCATTAATCGCCACGAAGCATTACGCACCAATTTTGTAACCGTTAATGAACAACCAACTCAAATTATTCAAACACAAACAAATTGGACAGTTTCAGTTATTGACTTACAGTATTTATCTACACTTGTACTGAGCGAAGACGTTGGCGAAGCCTCTGCCTCAGCAGAAGTAACCGAACAAGAAATTGCTACACAGCAATTAGCGCGACAACAAGCTATTGAGCCTTTTGATCTGGTAAATCAAGCATTAGTTAAGGCGACATTACTAGTGCTGTCCGAGACAGAACACATCTTGTTAGTGTGTATGCACCATATTGTCTCTGATGGCTGGTCAATGGGTGTGTTTCTTCAAGAACTAGCAGCACTGTACAACGCTTATTCTCAAGCTCAACAGTCACCTTTAGCACCACTGCCGATTCAGTATGCAGATTTTGCACTGTGGCAAAGACAATGGTTGCAAGGAGGCGTACTGCAAAGCCAACTGAGTTACTGGCAACAGCAACTCAAAGATGCACCAGCCTTGTTGTCCCTACCCACAGACCGACCAAGACCTGCTGTGCAGACTTTCGCTGGCGCACATCAAGAGTTTGCACTCTCACAAAAGCTCACTCAAGGATTGATACAACTAAGTCAAAAGCAAGGAGTAACCTTGTTTATGACGCTGTTGGCAGCTTATGACACCCTGCTTTACCGCTACACAGGTACAGAAGACATTTTGGTGGGATCTCCCATTGCTAACCGCGATCGCAGTGAGATAGAAGGGTTGATTGGCTTTTTTGTCAACACCTTAGTGATGCGTACTAACTTGGCAGGTAATCCGAGCTTTAGAGAATTACTGGGTCGCATTCGAGAAATGGCAATGGAGGCATACACTTATCAGAATTTGCCTTTTGAAATGCTGGTGGAAGCATTACAACCACAAAGAGACCTCAGTCATACACCCCTGTTCCAAGTGATGTTTGCACTTCAGAATATGCCTTTGTCTGGAGTAGAGTTGGTTGGGTTAAGCGTCACTCCATTGATGCCAGAAAGCACAACTGCAAAGTTTGATTTAAATTTATTCATGCAGAATACTGCTACTGGGCTAGTGGGTGTATGGGAATATAACACTGACTTATTTGATGCCAGCACAATTGAGCGCATGACTGGACATTTTCAGACATTGCTTGAAGGCATTATTGCTAACCCAGAACAGCAAATCTCACAATTGCCCCTGCTGACAGAAGTTGAACAACATCAATTATTAGTGGAGTGGAACGATACTCAGGTAGATTATCCACAAGATTTGTGCATCTATCAGTTATTTGAGGAGCAAGTTCAGCGCACCCCCGATGCTGTAGCGGTTATATTTGAAAACCAACAACTTACTTACTACCAATTAAACTGTCGCGCTAACCAGTTGGCAAATTACTTGCAGTCTTTGGGAGTGTCCGCAGATGTGCTGGTGGGTATTTGTGTAGAGCGCTCCATAGAAATGGTTGTGGGATTACTGGGCATCCTCAAGGCGGGTGGGGCTTATGTGCCACTTGACCCAGATTATCCCCAACAACGTTTGAGTTTCATATTAGATGATGCGGCGCTGCCAGTGTTGTTAACTCAGCAATCATTATTGAAATCTTTGCCAGAGCATACCGCACAGGTAGTATGTTTGGATAGCGATCGCCAACTCATTGAGCAACACAGTCGAGAAAATCCACTCACTGGCAGCAAAGCAGAAAACTTGGCTTATGTAATTTATACTTCAGGTTCCACAGGCCAGCCAAAAGGAGTTCAAGTTAGCCACAACTGTGTGGTCAACTTTTTAGCTTCCATGAGTCATTGTCCAGGATTAACTGACTCTGATACTTTCTGTGCCGTTACTACCATATCCTTTGACATTGCTGCTTTGGAACTATATTTGCCACTGGTGGTAGGAGCGAAGGTAGTAGTAGTTTCGCGTGAAGTCGCCAGTGATGGCGCTAGGCTGTTACTAGAGTTACAGCACTCAAGCACAACGGTGATGCAAGCGACTCCAGCCACTTGGCAAATGCTAGTAGCTTCCGGCTTATCTACTCAACAGTTGGGAATGAAAATCTTGTGTGGGGGAGAAGCCTTACCACCTCAATTAGCCCATCAATTACTAGAAACTGGTGCCCAAGTATGGAATCTCTATGGGCCGACAGAAACAACAATTTGGTCGAGTATTTGCCAACTTAGGAATGAGTCAACGCAACTAGAAGCTAGAAGTGCGATCGCCTCTGGCGCTGCGCTCCGCGCGATCGCACCCATTGGTCGTCCCATAGCTAACACTCAATTTTACATTTTAGATTCACACTTACAACCAGTTCCTGTAGGTGTAGCAGGAGAATTGCATATCGGTGGTTTAGGTTTAGCAAAAGGCTACCTTAACCGCCCACAATTGACACAAGAGAAATTTATCTCTAACCCCTTTAGAAGAAGCAGAGGAGCAGGGGAGCAGGGGAGCAGAGGGGAAACCTTTAATTCAGATCGCCTCTATAAAACCGGCGACTTAGCACGTTATCTACCCAATGGCACAATTGAATACCTGGGACGAATTGACAATCAAGTAAAAATACGTGGTTTCCGCATTGAGTTGGGAGAAATAGAAGCAGTCCTGAGCCAACATGAGGATGTGCAAGCATCTTGTGTTATCGCCCGCGAAGATACCCCAGGTGATAAACGCCTAGTCGCTTACGTAGTACCGCATCTAGGACAGACACCTACAGTTAGCCAGTTGCGCTCCTTCCTGTCTAACCAACTGACTACTTACATGGTGCCACATACTTTTGTAATCCTGGAGTCCTTGCCTCTTACTCCCAACGGCAAGGTAGACCGCCGCACATTAAAAGCACCAGACTCTCGTGGAGAACTAGAAGTCAGTTTTGTAGCCCCACGCAATCAAATCGAAGAAATATTAGCGCAGATTTGGGCAGAAGTTCTCAAACTAGAGCAAGTAGGAGTTCACGATAACTTCTTTGAACTCGGTGGAGATTCTATTCTCAGTCTTCAAATCATCAATAGAGCAAAGCTTGCAGAATTGCAACTGACTCTCAAGCAATTATTTGCACATCAAACAATTGCAGAATTGGCCATAGTGGCAAATATAGCGAGTGTTATCCAAATAGAACAAGGTTTGGTGACAGGGAAATTACCTCTAACGCCAATTCAACACTGGTTTTTTGAGCAAAATTTACAACAGCCGCATCACTTTAATCAATCATTTCTGCTTTCAGTACCATCTGACCTCAAGCCAGAGCTATTAAAGCAAGTATTACAGCAATTGCTAGTACATCATGATGCTCTGCGCCTACGTTTTACACAAACTGACTCTACTTGGCAGCAAATTCACTCTGCTGTGACTGATAGCGTTGCTTTCTCTGACGTAGACTTATCGGCACTTCCACAGAATGAGCAAAAAACTGCGATTGAAGCTAGTGCAACTTGCTTACAGGCGAGTTTGAATCTGTCAGAAAATCTAGTGCAAGTAGCCTTTTTCTATCTGGGTATTGACAAAAGGGCGCGATTACTCATCGTTATCCACCATTTGGTAGTTGACGGCGTTTCTTGGAGAATTTTGTTAGAGGATTTGCACACAGCTTACCAGCAACTTGCTCAAGGTAAAGCCATCACACTGCCTGCTAAAACAACTTCTTTCAAAGATTGGTCTAACAAATTAACCGAACATGCACAGTCAGAAACTCTCAAATCCGAGGTGGCTTATTGGTTGAATGAATCTCGCGCCGCAGTTCCTCCTATCCCAGTGGACTATAAAGGGACAAACACTGTTGAAGCAGCTAGTACAGTAACAGTGTCGTTAAATGAGGCACAAACTCGTGCTTTGCTGCAAGATGTACCAAAAGCTTACAACACTCAGATTAACGATGTGCTACTGACTGCTTTGGCGTTGGTTTTGAGCAGATGGACTAACTCTAAGAGTGTGCTGTTCAACTTAGAAGGTCATGGGCGGGAAGATATTATTGATGATGTAGATTTGTCACGCACTATCGGTTGGTTTACAACCATCTTCCCTGTACTTTTGGAACTGGGGGCAACAGAAAATCCAGCCGATGCTTTAAAATCTGTCAAAGAACAACTGCGGGCTATTCCCAATAAAGGAATTGGCTATGGCTTATTGCGTTATCTGAGTCAGGATGCAGAAATTGCTGCCCAACTACAGGCATTACCGCAAGCAGAAATCAGTTTTAATTATTTGGGTCAATTTGACCAACTGCTTAATACATCTTCTTGGATACAGCTAGCTAGTGAGTCTACGGGACACAGCCACGGTTTGCAGAACAACCGCGCTCATCTACTAGATATCAAGAGCGTTATTACTGAAGAACGGTTGCAAATAAATTGGGCTTACAGCAAAAATATCCACCAGCACGCCACAATCGAAAGTCTGGCACAAGAATTTGTCAAGACATTGCTTGGACTAATTGCTCATTGTTCATCACCAGAGAGTGGAGGTTATACACCTTCAGATTTCTCGCTAGTCAAGCTCAATCAGCCAGAAATAGACCAACTGTTGGCAAGTTTAGTATTCAAAAATCAATCAAGCAAAACTAACTCCAGAAATATTGAAGATATTTACCCGCTCTCGCCAACCCAACAGGGTATGCTGTTTGAGAGTTTGTACGCTCCAGACTCAGGAGTATATTTTCAGCAGTTAAGTTTAACTTTGAGTGGAAAGTTGAATGTGGCAGCATTTGAGCAAGCTTGGCAGCAAGTGATAGCACAGCATTCAATTTTGCGGACTGCTTTTGTTTGGGAGCAATTAGCCCAGCCACTTCAAGTAGTGTATCGGCAGGTGGATGTTAAGCTCAACAGCCATGATTGGCAACAGCTATCTGCACAAGATCAACAACAGCAATTAGAGCTTTTGTTGCACTCACAGCGAAAACAAGGTTTCCAAGTATCTCAACCACCACTGATACATCTGAGCCTTATCCAATTGAGTGCAGATACTTACCAATTTATTTGGAGTTCTCATCACTTATTGCTTGATGGCTGGTCGATGCCTTTGGTTTTCAAAGACTTATTGTACTTTTATCAAGCAATTTCTCAGGGTGAAAATTTAGCTGTTCAACCAACCCAAAGCTACCGCAACTACATTGCTTGGCTACAGAAACAAGACTTAGCCCAAGCTGAACAATTTTGGAGAGAAAAACTCCAAGGTTTTACTGCACCCACTCCTCTGAGTGTTGATAAAAAACAATCATCAAACCGTAAAAAGTTAGATTCTAGCTATAGCGAACAACAAATTCAACTGACAGTGCAAGCGACAGCCGCAGTCCAAACTTTTGCACGGAAGCATCAACTGACGATCAATAATCTGGTGCAAGCGACTTGGGCATTACTCCTGTGTCGCTACAGCCAAGAAACTGATGTAGTTTTTGGTGCAACTGTATCTGGTCGTCCGCCATCTCTTGTTGGTATCGAGTCGATGGTGGGACTATTTATCAACACCTTGCCAGTGCGAGTTCAAGTTTCAGATGATACCCGAGTGTTGGCTTTGTTGAAGGATTTACAGGCACAACAAGTTGAATCTGAGCAATATTCATATAGCTCATTAGTGGAGATTCAAGGTAAGAGTGAAATCAAGAGAGGAACGCCTTTGTTCGAGAGCATTGTTGTCTTTGAGAATTATCCAGTTGATGAGGCAGTGCAAGAACACAATTACAGTTTCTCTATAGACAAGATTCACGCTATTGAACAAACTAATTATCCTCTGACTGTAATTGCTGCTGTTGGTAAGCAATTGTTGGTGAAGATTAGCTATGATATTAGCCGCTTTGATGATACGGCGATCGCTCGCTTGTTAGGACATTTCCAAATATTGCTTGAGGGAATTGTTGCTAACCCAGAACAGCAAATCTCACAATTGCCCCTGCTGACAGAAGTCGAACGGCATCAATTATTAGTGGAATGGAGCGATACTCAGACGGATTATCCACTAGATAAATGCCTCCATCACTTGTTTGAGGATCAGTGTTTGAGTACACCTGATGCGATCGCAGTTGTGTTTGAAAATCAACAACTCACTTACCAGCAGTTGAATAGTCGCGCTAACCAGTTGGCACATTACTTGCAGTCTTTGGGAGTGTCCGCAGATGTGCTGGTGGGTATCTGTGTAGAACGCTCAATAGAAATGGTTGTCGGATTGTTGGGCATTCTCAAGGCGGGTGGGGCTTATGTGCCAATTGACCCGAACTACCCACAAGAGCGAATTCGTTTCATGCTGCAAGATTGTGGAGCAAAGGTTTTGCTCACCCATAGTCAACTCAAAGACTTGAGTGCGATCGCAGAACTGGCGGCTGACAACAAAGAAACTCTTGCCCAATCCCGTTCGATACTGTATTTAGATCGCGATAACTTTGCCAACCAATCTACAGAAAACCCCAGTAGGCAAAGTCAACCTGATGATTTAGCTTATGTAATCTACACATCAGGCTCTACAGGGCAACCCAAAGGGGTACAACTACTGCACCGAGGTTTAAGTAATTATTTACATTGGGCTAAAGACTACTACACGGTAGCAGAAGGACAAGGTACACCTGTGCAGTCTTCTCTTAGCTTTGATGCAACCATTACATCACTCTACCTCCCTCTAATTTGTGGGCGTACCACCATCTTGGTAAGAGAAAAACAAGAGTTGGAGCTTCTAGCAGACATTGTTAAACAAAACAATCATCTATCCCTAGTCAAAATCACACCTTCCCATCTGGAAATACTCAATCAGCAAATTGAGCCTGATGCAATGCCGAATCGGGTCAATGCCTTTGTTTTAGGCGGTGAGGCATTACACGCTAACCAAATAATCCCGTGGTTGACTCATGCCCCCAATACCCGCCTGATTAACGAATATGGCCCAACAGAAGCGGTTGTGGGGTGTTGTGTCTACGAAGCAACTGGAAAAAGGGATCTGGCAGGTGATTTATTAATCGGACAGCCAATTGCCAATGTACGTATTTACATTTTAGACAACCACAACCAACTTCTGCCTCCCGGCATTCCTGGGGAACTTTGTATTGCCGGGGCTGGTTTAGCCCGTGGCTATCTCAACCGTCCCGAACTCACAGCTGAAAAATTCATCGAACTCGACTTATTTGGTAAAAAAGAACGAATCTACAAAACTGGCGATTTAGCCAGATGGTTGCCTGATGGTAATCTTGAATACCTGGGACGCATTGACAACCAAATAAAAATTCGCGGTTTCCGCATCGAGTTGGGAGAAATTGAGGCATTACTCAACCAACATGATGATGTGCAGGCATCTGTAGTCACCGTCCGCGAAGATACCCCAGGTGATACTTGTACTGAGCGACTCGTGCCGAGCGGAGCCGAGGTAAGTCGAAGTAAACGCTTAGTTGCCTACGTCGTGCCGCATCAGCATACACCCACAATCAATGAACTGCGGCAATTTCTGAAAGCAAAGCTACCAGACTACATGGTGCCAAACGCTTTTGTGATGTTGGAATCAATGCCACTCACTCCCAACGGCAAAGTAGACCGTCGCGCCCTACCTGCGCCAGATTTACACAGCGAACGCACAGACAAATATGTAGCCCCGCGCACTCCGATTGAAGAAATACTGGTACAAATTTGGTCACAAGTGCTGAAAGTAGAGCAAGTAGGCATACATGATAACTTCTTTGAACTTGGGGGACACTCGCTACTAGCAACACAAGTACTTTCACGCATCCGCGATCGCTTTAAAGTCAAACTCCCTTTACACGAATTGTTCAATACCCCGACCATAGCTGAATTAGCGCCATCAATCGGGAAGTTACAGCAACAAAATTCAGACCTAACTGTTCCACGCATTCTACCAAGGAGCAAAAGATGATGACTGAAGAATTACCCCTATCTTATGCTCAACAGCGTTTGTGGTTTTTAGACCAGTTAGAGCCGAACAGTGCTATATACAACATCCCTTTAGCTTTGCGTCTAGTGGGAAACCTCAATCGGGCTGCCTTAGAACAAAGCTTTCAAGAAATTATTGATCGCCATGAAGCGTTACGCACAAACTTCATCACAGTTGATGGAAAACCTTCTCAAATTATTCAAGCACAAATTAATTGGACAGTTTCAGTTGTTGAGTGCGAACATCTGCCACCAAGCGAACAAGAAATTACGACACAAAAATTAACGCAGCAACAAGCTATTCAGCCTTTTGACTTGGCAGAGGGAGCATTAATCAGGGCGACATTAATTGTGCTGTCTAAGACAGAACACATATTGTTACTGTGTATGCACCATATTGTCTCCGATGCCTGGTCATTGGGTGTGTTTATCCAAGAACTAGCAGCACTGTACAATGCTTATTCTCAAGGTGAACCGTCACCTTTAATGCCATTGCCGATTCAGTACGCAGATTTTGGCATCTGGCAAAGAGAGTGGTTGCAAGGGGAGGTACTGCAAAATCAAATCTCGTACTGGCAACAACAACTAAAAGATGCACCAGCCTTGTTGTCCCTACCCACAGACCGACCAAGACCTGCTGTGCAGACTTTCGCTGGCGCAATTCAAGAGTTTGCCCTCTCAGTTGAGTTAAGCAATCAGCTGACACAACTGAGCCAGAAGCAAGGGGTGACTTTGTTCATGACACTTTTGGCAGCCTTTGATACCCTACTTTACCGCTATACAGGACAGTTAGACATTTTAGTAGGGTCTGCGATCGCAAACCGCGAACACAGCGAAATCGAAGGGTTAATTGGCTTTTTTGTCAATACTTTAGTGTTGCGTACTGATTTATCAGGCAACCCCAGTTTTAGCGAATTACTTTCTCGCGTTCGGCAAATAGCTCTAGGAGCATACTCTCATCAAGAGTTGCCATTTGAAATGCTAGTTGAGGCATTACAACCAGAACGGGATCTCAGCCATCCACCACTATTCCAGGTGATGTTTGTCCTCCAGAATACGCCCATGTCTGGAGTAGAACTTGCTGGCTTAACTATCAGTTCTTTGCCACCCCAAAGCACAATTGCTAAGTTTGATTTAACTTTATCAATGCACAACTCAAGTGCTGGACTAGTGGGGATATGGGAATATAACACTGACTTATTTGATGCCAGCACAATTGAGCGGATGAGTGGGCATTTTGTGACACTGCTTTCTGGAATTGTTGCTAACCCAGAGGAGCGGATTTCGCAATTGCCTTTGCTGTCTCAGACAGAGCAACAGCAGTTATTAGTTGAATGGAACGATACTCAAGCAGACTATCCTGTTGATAAGTGTATTCATCAGTTGTTTGAGGAGGAGGTTGAGCGTACACCCAATGCTGTAGCTGTGGTGTTTGAAAATCAACAACTGACTTACCACCAATTGAATTGTCGCGCTAATTATTTAGCCCATTACTTGCAGTCTTTGGGTATAAAACCAGATACGCTGGTGGGTATTTGTGTGGAACGCTCAATAGAAATGGTGGTGGGAATGTTGGGCATTCTCAAGGCAGGTGGAGCATACCTACCACTTGACCCAGAGTATCCTACTGAGCGTTTGGCTTTCATGTTAGAAGATGCTCAAGTTTCCATACTGTTGACTCAACAGAGACTTATTGACAGACTTCCTGAGCATCCAGCAAAACTTATCTGTTTAGATGAAGCTTGGGAACAAATTGCCCAACACAATCAAGATAACCCAACCAGTGAAGTCAAAGCTTTTCATCTAGCCAATCTGATTTACACTTCTGGTTCAACAGGTAAACCTAAAGGTGTCATGGTTGAGCATAAGGGATTATGCAACTTAGCTCAAGCTCAGATTCAAACTTTTGGCTTGACTTCGGATAGTCGCGTTCTTCAGTTTGCCTCCTTCAGTTTTGATGCTTCCATCTCAGAAATTTTGATGGCTTTGGGTTCAGGTGCAACGCTGTATCTGGGAACAAAAGACTCTCTACTACCAGGGAAGCCATTAATTGAGCAATTAAGCAATCATTGCATTACTCATATCACCCTACCACCATCGGCGTTAGCAGTTATGCCTGGGTCGGAACTTCCGGCACTGCAAACAATAATTGTAGCGGGAGAAGCAAGTTCATCTGAATTAATCAGACAATGGTCTGCTGGCAGAAACTTATTCAATGCCTACGGGCCAACAGAAGCTAGTGTTTGTGCTGCGATCGCAAAATGCACTGAAGATGACAATAAAATATCTATTGGTAAGGCGATCGCCAACGTCCAGGTTTATATTTTAGATGAATATCTGCAACCAGTACCGATTGGTGTACCAGGTGAATTGCATATTGGTGGTACTGGTTTATCACGAGGCTACCTTAATCGTCCAGAGTTGACAAAAGAAAAATTTATTCCCAACCCGTTTAAGGGAGCAGGAGAGAGTAAATTATATAAAACCGGAGACTTAGCACGCTATTTACCAAATGGCAACATTGAATACCTGGGACGCATCGACAATCAGGTAAAAATCCGTGGCTTCCGTATCGAGTTGGGAGAAATTGAAGAATTACTGAACCAACATAGTGATGTGCAGACAGCTTGTGTTATTGCCCGTGAAGATCATCCAGGTGATAAACGCTTAGTTGCCTACGTGGTAGGACATAAACAGCATCCACCTACAATCAGCCAGTTAAGATCCTTCCTCTCTAGTCAACTGCCACAATACATGATACCTCATGCTTTTGTGATGCTAGAGTCTTTACCTCTGACTCCCAACGGCAAGGTAGACCGTCACGCATTGAGAGCGCCAGATTCTCGTGAGGGACTGGAAATCAGTTTTGTCGCCCCGCGCACTCCGATTGAAGAAATCCTGACGCAAATTTGGACACAAGCCCTGAAAGTAGACCAAGTAGGCATATATGATAACTTCTTTGAACTTGGAGGGCACTCACTACTAGCAACGCAACTAGTTTCACGTATCCGCAACATTTTCAAAGTGGAACTACCATTGCGTGAGTTCTTTGCCAGAAAAACAGTTGCCGAATTGGCGCGTTCGATTGAGCAATTGCAGCAACAAGACTTAGAATTGGTTTCTCCACCCATCTTACCAAGGGCAGAGAATGCAGAATTACCACTGTCTTATGCTCAACAGCGTCTTTGGTTTTTAGACCAGTTTGAGCCGAACAGTGCCATATACAACATTCCTATGGCTTTGCGTCTAGTCGGAACACTTAATCAAGTTGCCTTAGAACAAAGCTTGTATGAAATCATTAATCGCCACGAAGCCTTACGCACCAATTTCGTCACCGTTAATGGACAAGCAAATCAAATTATTCAAACACAAACGAATTGGACAGTTTCAGTTGTTGGCTTGAAGCATTTATCAACAACTGAACAAGAAATCGCTACACAGCAATTAGCGCAACAACAAGCTATTCAAACTTTTGATCTAGAAAATCAAGCATTAGTTAGGGCGACATTACTATTGCTGTCCGAGACAGAACACATCTTATTAGTGTGTATGCACCATATTGTCTCTGATGGCTGGTCATTGGGTGTGTTTATCCAAGAACTAGCAGCACTTTACAACGCTTATTCTCAAGGTGAGCCGTCACCTTTAACACCATTGCCGATTCAGTACGCAGATTTTGCCATTTGGCAAAGAAATTGGTTGCAAGGGGAGGTACTGCAAACTCAAATCTCGTACTGGCAACAACAACTTAAAGATGCACCAGCCTTGTTGTCCTTACCCACAGACCGACCAAGACCTGCTGTGCAGACTTTCGCTGGTGGACATCAAGAGTTTGCACTCTCAGTTGAATTAAGCAATAAGCTGACAAAACTGAGCCAGGAGCAAGGGGTTACTTTGTTCATGACACTTTTGGCAGCGTTTGATACGCTGCTTTACCGCTACACAGGTACGGAAGATATTTTGGTAGGTTCGCCAATTGCAAACCGTAATCGTAATGAAATTGAAGGGTTAATTGGCTTTTTTGTCAATACTTTAGTGTTACGTGCTGACTTATCAGGCGATCGCAGCTTTAACGAATTACTTGGTCGCGTTCGATTGATGGCAATAGATGCTTATGCTCATCAGGACTTACCTTTTGAAATGCTAGTAGAAGTATTGCAGCCAGAACGGGATCTCAGTCATACACCACTTTTCCAAGTCATGTTTGCCCTCCAGAATGTGCCGATGTCTGAGATAGAGCTTGCTGATTTAACTATCAGTTCTTTGCCAGTAGAAAGCGCAACTGCCAAGTTTGATTTGTTTTTATCAATGCAGAACACTGCTACTGGACTGGTGGGTGTATGGGAATATAACACTGACTTATTTGATGCCAGCACAATTGAACGGATGACTGGTCATTTTATGACATTGCTTGAAAGTATTATTACTAACCCAGAGGAGCGGATTTCACAATTGCCTCTGCTGTCACAGACAGAGCAACAGCAGTTATTAGTTGAATGGAACAATACTCTGACGGATTATCCCCGTGATAAATCTATCCATCAGTTGTTTGAGGAACAAGTAGAGCGTACACCCAATGCGATCGCAGTTGTGTTTGAAGATCAACAACTGACTTACCAGCAGTTGAACTGTCGTGCTAACCAGTTGGCGCACTACCTGAAGTCTTTGGGAGTGTCCGCAGATGTGCTGGTAGGCATTTGTGTAGAACGCTCAATAGAAATGGTTGTGGGACTGTTAGGAATTCTCAAAGCAGGTGGGGCTTATGTGCCACTTGATCCAAACTACCCTCAAGAGCGTTTGGCTTTCATGTTAGAAGATGCTCAAGTTTCAGTATTGCTAACCCAACATTCACTCCTCGACAGATTACCTCAGCATCAAGCAAGCCAAGTCTTTTTGGATACTGACTGGCAAGTGATTTCTCAGTCGAGTCAGGATAATTTCATTTCTGGTGTGCAAGCAACTAATTTGGCTTATGTAATTTATACCTCTGGTTCTACAGGTAAGCCTAAAGGTGTAGCCTTGAATCAGCTTGCTCTTTGCAATTTGATTCTGTGGCAACTGCAAAATAATACAATTTCCACTGGAGCAAAAACGCTGCAATTTGCTCCTATTAGCTTTGATGTCTCCTTCCAAGAAATGTTTTCTACCTGGTTTTCGGGAGGCACATTGTTCTTAATTACGGAGGAATTGCGCCGAGATACCTCAGCTTTGTTAGGTTTTCTCCAAGAAAAAGCTGTTGAGAGACTGTTTGTTCCCTTTGTTGCCTTACAGCAACTAGCTGAAGTCGCTGTTGGTAGTGAATTAGTTAATAGTCATCTGCGGGAAATCATTACTGCTGGGGAACAGTTGCAAATTACTCCCGCGATTTCTCAATGGTTAAGCAAACTAACCGATTGTACTTTGCACAATCATTACGGGCCATCGGAGAGCCATGTAATCATCACTTTTACTTTGGCTGATCCAGTAGAGGCTTGGCCGCTACTGCCTCCTATTGGTCGTCCCATTGCTAATACGCAAATTTACATCCTAGATAAATATTTACAGCCTGTACCCGTGGGTGTAGCAGGAGAATTGCACATTGGTGGTGTCTCTTTGGCGCAAGGCTACCTCAATCGGCCAGAGTTAACACAAGAGAAATTTATCTCCAACCCCTTTAAAAGAAGCAGAGGAGCAGGGGAGCAGGGGAGCAGAGGGGAAACCGATCGCCTCTACAAAACAGGGGATTTAGCCCGCTATTTACCAAATGGCAACATTGAATACCTGGGACGTATTGACAATCAGGTTAAGGTGCGAGGCTTCCGGATTGAATTGGGAGAAGTTGAAGCAGTACTGAGCCAGTATGGAGATGTGGAGGGATGTTGTATTATTGCCCGCGAAGAAACGCCGGGTGATAAAAGGTTAATTGCCTACGTGGTAGCACATCAGAACTCTACACCCACAATCAGCGAACTGCGGCAATTCCTGAAAGCAAAGCTACCAGACTACATGGTGCCAAGCGCTTTTGTGATGTTGGAGTCAATGCCACTAACTCCTAGCGGCAAAGTAGACCGTCGTGCATTGCCTGCACCGGATTTACACAGCAGTAATTCAGACAAATATGTAGCTCCACGCAACCAAGTAGAACTGGAACTAACGCAAATCTGGTTAAGAATTTTGAAAGTTGACAAGGTGGGAGTAAAAGATAATTTCTTTGACCTCGGTGGTCATTCCCTTTTAACTCCTTACTTAATGGCTCAAATTAAAAAGCAGCTTGGTAAAGATATTGCGATCGCTAGCCTTTACCAAAATCCAACTATTGAACAATTGGCAACTATTGTACCATTCGATTCAGATTCTAAGAGTGGATCTCCCTTAGTAGTACTTCAGCCGCACGGTTCTAAGCCACCTTTATTTTGTCTTCCTGGGGCTGCGGGCTATCCCTTTTATTTGTATGATTTAGCCCGTTGTCTGGGTTCAGACCAACCATTTTACAGTTTCCAAGCAATTGCTCCTGAAGCAGGAGAACTAATTACCCAAGTTGAGGATGTAGCCGCCCGTTATATTCAAGAACTTTTTGTTGTTCAACCACAGGGGCCGTATTTTTTAGCAGGGCATTCTTTTGGCGGTAAATTAGCCTTTGAAATGGCGCAGCAGTTACTTCGTAAAGGTCATAAGGTTGCTTTAGCTGCCATTCTTGATACTACAGCACCATTTCATCAGAAAAATCCATCAGCTTTTGATTTGGATAACACTAAATGGTTGGCTGAATTAGCAGACACAATCGAAGTTGTTTACGGGAAAAAGATGGATTGTTCTGTTGATACTCTTCAATCTATGGTTTGGGAAGATCAGCTTAAATACGTTCTAGAAAGGTTAAAGAATGCTGATATATTACCTCCTGACGATGAAATTACGCAGCTTAATAATATGGTGCAGATGCTCAAAGCTAACGCTGTAGTTAATTATGTACCAAAAGAGATTTATCCAACCAAAATTACTCTCTTACGCGCCAAAGAGAATGTCGTCAAGGTTGATGAATCTAATAGTGAAGTACTTTCTGATATTTTGCAGGATTTACACTGGGGCTGGAGCAAATTTTCTGCCGAACCAGTGAATGTCCATTTTGTCCCAGGTAATCATGTGACGATGATGAATCTGCCCCATGTTCAGGTCTTAGCGGAACAGTTGAAAGCTTGTATTGAGCAAGCACAAGAAGTTAGAGGCGATGAATATAAACCTAATTTTGATAATCAGATTCGGCCTATCAAGTTTTTATCTAACCCACATTCTGTAGATATTAAGTGAGTTCATTTGAGTTCAAATTTAAATGTAAGGAATTGTATTATGACTGCTACTTCTAACCAGATTAAATCCAACGTTTGGGACAAAAAGCAAGAGTATCTCTTAACTCCAGAGTCTTTAAGAATGCTGTTGGAAAACCGAATGCCTTTAATTCGGATAAAAGAATTTGCTACACCCCAAGAGTGTGAGATGTTAGTCAATCAAGCTGAATTATTCAACTTCGACTGCTATCAAAATGTGAATCCCAAGATTGAGCGAATTGGTATCACAGTCTTTGAATATAATCGCATTAGTAAAGCAGCTTATTTTCAAGCAGTGGAACGCACAACTAAATTAAGAGACTGCATTATGGCAGCCTCTTTTAATCCATTAGAACGCTTAATGGTGAAAATTCGAGAGTGTACAGGCGCGACTGTACGAATTGCTTCGGAACCACTCTATGGTAGTTATTATGCAGGACTGATCAGAAAAATAGAGCAGGGTACTCAACTTCATATTGATTATGCTCCATTAGAACAATCAAAATGGGAAATTGGTACAGTTATTTATCAACTTTCTTGGAATTTGTACTTGAAATTTTCTCCAAACAATCATGGTCAAACACGCATTTACGATCGCCAGTGGCAACCAGGAGATGAGCAATATAAACTCGATTCCTACGGCTATGGTGATACAGTAATTGCAGATGCAGACGCGATCGCCTTCCAACCTTATGTAGGAGATGTGTTCATTTTCAATACACGCAACTATCACACTGTTGAACCGATGGATGGACAACGTGTGACTTTCACTTCTGCAATTGGATTACTACCTAACGGTGAAATCATTTTGTGGTCTTGAAAGTGAGCAGCAGGAAGCAATTTGATAAATATAGTGAGGAAGTAATTTATGCCCTTAGCAGCTGTGATGACTGCACCTAATCAACCAGTTGAAGTGCAACAATTACCAGACCCGATTCTAGAAAAGGGTGGAATCATTCTTGAGACCTTATATTCTGAGGTTTGTGGAACTGATGTACATTTACTACATGGGCGTTTGGAGGGAGTACCATATCCCATCATCCCTGGACACTTCTCAGTTGGTCGTGTGGTGGAAACAGGTGGAGCAGTTAGTGATGTCAATGGTAAATTAATTCAGCCTGGAGCGATCGCTACTTTTTTAGATGTCCACGAAACCTGTTACAACTGCTGGTATTGTCTAGTAGCCAAAGCATCCACTCGCTGTCCAAAACGTAAAGTTTATGGTGTCACCTACTCAGCCAAAGATGGGTTGCTGGGTGGTTGGTCTGAATTAATTTACCTCAAACCAGGGGTTAAAGTTCTAACTCTACCCGAAGAAGTCTCACCAAAGCAATTCATTGCTGGAGGATGTGCTTTACCAACTGCACTACACGCTATCGATCGAGCGCAGATTCAAATTGGTGATGTTGTCGTGGTTCAGGGTTGCGGGCCTGTGGGTTTGAGTGTGGCAATTCTAGCTTTGCTCTCAGGTGCAGGCAAAGTAATTGTAATTGATAAATTTGAGAGCCGATTAGTAGTTGCCAAATCCTTCGGTGTAGATGAAACCCTTGCAATTAGGGCTGATGATCCACGACAACATATTGAGCGAGTTTTGGAATTGACAAACGGACACGGTGCTGATGTCACTATTGAAGCCACAGGCATTCCCATTGCTGTCAAAGAGGGCTTAAATATGACCAGAAATGGAGGTCGCTATGTTATTGTCGGGCATTACACAAACACGGGTGAGATTCTCATCAATCCCCACCTGGAAATTAATCTAAAGCATATTGATATTCGCGGAACTTGGGGAATTGATTTCAGCCATTTTTACAGAATGATTGAATTACTAAAACGTCATAGCGATTCCAGTAAAAATATTGCTTGGTCAAGCATAATTAGTCGTTCATATACACTACAAGAAATTAATCAAGCGCTGGCAGATGTAGAGCAAGGCTCTGTATTAAAAGCTGTGATTCAACCTAATATATCTTGATGCCAATATATCAAATGACTTAGATAATAGGGAGAAAATATGCTCGAAGATTTACAAATCGCCTTTATCGGCGGTGGCACGATGGGCGAAATGATAATTAGTAGATTGTTATCAACGAAAATTGTTCCAAAAGCCGATCTAATTATAGTCAGCGATCCAGTTTCTGCGCGATGTCTTCATTTAGAAAGGGAATATGGAGTACGTACTACAACCTCCAATATAGAAGCGGTTCTTGGCGCATCTATTGTGATATTGGCGGTGAAGCCGCAGGTTTTGGCAGAGGTTCTGGGTATGCTTAAGGATAAAATTCCACCTAATGCTTTAGTAATTAGTATTGTGAGTGGAGCGAGTATTTCATCTCTGTGCGAAGGGTTGAATCATCCTGCTGTTGTCCGTACAATGCCCAATATTGCAGTACAAGTTGGTCATGGGACTACAGTGTGGAGTGCATCATCAAGTGTGACAGAGATACAGCGATCGCATACCCAAATAATTTTACAAGCATTAGGTAAGGAATTTACTACTCAAAATGAACATTACCTTGATATGGCAACGGCGTTGAGTAGCGCTGGGACTGGATTTGTGTTTCTGTACATCGAAGCGATGATTGATGCTGGGGTTCAAATGGGTTTAACTCGGACACAAGCCCAAGAATTAACATTGCATACGATTGCTGGTAGTGTAGAACTGATGTTTCAGACTGATGAACATCCAGCAGTTTTACGAAACAAGGTAACTAGTCCTGGCGGAGTCACTGCTGCTGGTCTTTACGAGTTAGAAAAAGGTGGTATGCGAACTGTCATTTCTAATGCAGTGCTTGCTGCTTTAAGCCGCACTCAACAATTAGGTAATCTCAGTTGAAAAATTAGCGCTGAGTGGGGTTACTCATTCGGTACTTATTACTGATTATTCAGCACTAAAAAGTATTAAAGTTGACAAAAGATTTTTATTTATTTCTCAAATATGCCAACCCAAGTTGTTCAAGCTCAACCCTCAAGAAATGTTTTTTCAGATTTTACCCAATTCTGGGAAAACGTCAAAGCGATCGCTGGGCCTTACTGGTATCCAACAAAGCCAGGGCAAAGAGCATTTTCAGACGTAATTCGGGCATGGGGAATGCTTATTCTCCTAATATTACTAATCGTCGCATTTGTAGGTGTAACTGCTTTTAATAGTTTTATTAATCGCTACATAGTTGATATCATACTTCAAGAAAAAGATTATTCTAAATTTGTTAATATTATATACTTTTATGCTGCTGGACTTGTCTTAGTAACGCTTTTATTAGGATTTTCTAGATTTGTTAGAAAACAAATTGCTCTTGATTGGTACAAATGGCTTAATAATCAAATTTTAGATAAATATTTAAGCAATCGTGCTTATTATAAAATTAATTTTCAAGCTGATATTGATAACCCAGATCAACGTTTATCCCAAGAAATTGAACCAATTACCAGTAATGCCCTCAACTTTTCAGCTACTTTTCTAGAAAAAGTACTGGAAATGATAACTTTTGCAATAATTATCTGGTCAATTTCCCAACAGATTGCTATTGCTCTGATTATTTATACGATTATGGGTAATTTTATTGCTGTCTACTTAAATCAAGAATTAAATAGTATTAATCAAGCGGAAATTGAATCTAAAGCTGACTATAATTACTGCCTAACTCATGTTCGCAATCACGCAGAATCGATAGCTTTTTTTAGGGGAGAAAAACAAGAATTAAATATAATTGAGCGCCGATTTAGTAAGCTGATAACCAACATTAAACGCAAGATTGATTGGGAGAGAAATAGAGACCTTTTTAACAGAGCATATCAGGTTGCTATCGAACTTTTTATGTTATTCATACTTGCGCCTTTATATATTAAAGGTGAAATTGATTTCGGACAAGTTGGACAAGCTAGTGTAGCTAGCTTTATGTTTGCTACTGCTTTGGGAGAATTAATAACTGCATTTGGCACTTCTGGAAATTTTTCGAGTTACGTTGAGCGTTTAGCTGAGTTTTCGAGTGCGTTAGAAGAAGTGACCAAACAGCCAGAGAATGTAAGTACCATTAAAACACTAGAAGAAAATCATCTTGCTTTTGAGAATGTCACCTTACAAACGCCCAATTATGAACAGGTAATCGTTGAAGACTTATCATTGTCTGTTCAGCCAGGAGAAGGTTTATTGATTGTCGGCCCCAGTGGTCGAGGAAAAAGTTCTCTGTTGCGAGCGATCGCTGGTTTATGGAATGCAGGGACTGGCCGTCTGGTGCGACCTCCCTTAGAAGAAGTCTTGTTTTTGCCGCAACGTCCTTATATAATCTTGGGAACTTTGCGCGAACAATTGCTCTATCCTAATACCAGTCGTCAAATGACCGATGCAGAACTCAAAGAGGTTCTACAACAAGTTAATCTGCAAAACTTGCTAAGTCGAGTCGATGGCTTCGATACAGAAGTTCCTTGGGAGAACATATTATCGTTGGGAGAACAACAACGCCTGGCTTTTGCACGACTAATAGTTACTCATCCTAGCTTCACTATATTAGACGAAGCAACGAGTGCTTTGGATTTGGAAAATGAAGGAAGGTTGTATCAACAGTTACAAGAGACGAAAACAACCTTTATCAGTGTTGGACATCGGGAAAGCCTGTTTGATTATCATCAATGGGTTTTGGAACTTTCACAAGATTCCAGTTGGCAACTTGTGACTGTGCAGGATTATCGGACTCAAAAAGCAATTATCACTATTCCTTCCACAAATCCCCAAATAAAAATAGATGATTCGTCTCAAGATAAATCTCTAATTCAATCAGAAACAAGCATAGTCGAAGGGTTGTCTCATAAAGAAATGAACGAATTAACCTACTATTCCGTTACTACTATTAGAAGTAAGGCAAGCAAAGGAGAAACTATCACTAATAGAGACGGCATTACCTATCGCTATGATAAAGATCCTAAGGTATTGAAATGGGTAAGAGTATTGATTACATAAAGCCTTCGAATCACGCTCATTATGAGGGGCAATAAACTGGTAAACACACTCCCGGTTTTTCCTCGACCCCAATCGACCGACATAATCAAGTTTCAAGTCAATCTTCTCGAGTAATTTCTGTGCGATGTCTACGACGGGCTACGCCTACGCAATTGGAGTGAGTTTTTCTGAGATAGAAACATTCAGATAATAGTACATCCGCAGTTGGGGATAACAGCCGTCATCGTCCTTCTCAAGCAAACTAGGGGTAACTTCAACTTCATAACGACGCGATAATTCGGCCTTGCGCTGCTGATTGATTAGTTAAAAATCAACTAATCAAATTAGCAGCGCCAAAAGTAGCATTGAACTTGCGACACCAGATAGCGACAGATTTGTAATCTGCTAAATTGATGTTGCTAGGAATAGAATATGTTTGAGCGCCACTATATTTTTTTAAGGGAGCAAGAATGATATAATCGCCATTTTTTAAAGGATAAGATGGTGGCTTTGTTGAACCAATTACGTTATCTGAACGATGCAAAGTTACGACTAAATCTGGCCCTGATTCAGACGTTTTAAACGACTGTTCAAGCTCTAGAAATGATTTACCGCCTTTGGTTGTAATACTGACTGTTCCTTGAGTTGTATGTTCTCCTGAAATAAAAGTGCCTGACTTCATAGCAATTGACTCCTGAGAACGTGCTGAAGGGGCTACAGGCTTCGCCGACGTTGAAGATGCAGGAAAAGATGTATTCACAGCTATAGGACTTTCCTTAGACTGATTACTTGATACTTCTGGAACACAGCTAACCATGACAATAGAAGATAAACTTAGTATGAATAAATTTATGAGCTTCATGATTCAAATTCCTCATTGCATTGAACAACAATATAGTTTTTAGATTTAGCCTTTAACTAATCATTACTTAAATAATTAGTCTAAGAATTATAAATATCTAAGAATTCATATATAGAAAGCTGAGATTTTCTTGAGAAAATTATTATGTAATTCTCAGCAAAATCTCAATTTTTAACCTGTAAGTGCTTAAGCTGGAATAAACAGAATTATGTCATCGTGAACAAAACAGACTAAAGTCAAGTCGCTTCTCTACGAGACGCTGCGCGAACGCTCCAATGAAAAATTAAAAATTATTAATTAAAAATTGCAAGACGCTCCTACGTCGCTCTAAGCGTTCGCGGTAGCGTCTCGTAGAGAAGCCATGCCGTTGGCGGAGCCTCTCGTAGAGAAGGCTTTACGCTGCGCTATCAGTGGGGGCTTGTACCCCAAATTAATTAATTAAAAATTATTATCATCCTTAATTTTTAACTTTTAATTTTTAATTAAAAAAAGGTCAAGCAACCACAATGCTCTAAAATTATTTAACTTTACTCTCAATGACACCGCTTATACTTACTTTATAGCTGTTATATAAAATTACATTTAGTTAAGTAAAAATTAATAATTTTGTTGTATGCAAAAAATATATGTATTGAGTAAAATCTTTCTATCAAACTAGCCGGATAGCTGGAGTTGTTATTTAAAATCTTCAAAACTTACCATTTTATTTTTGAAATTCTTTTTATAACCCATGCAATAAGCATCCATGAGCAAAACCAGTGATGATGAAATATTGTTGCACAACCAAACTTGGCAGAGGGAGCGGCAAATCATAACACGTTTGTCTTCTTTGAACTATTGAACTGGTGAGTGGCAGTGAGCGAAGACAGGAGAACTCTAAAAATCTTGAGTGTTCACAAATAACTTAGGATTGTGGCATACAGCATTGCATCACTTCATGAAAAAAACTGACAAATGGAAAAATATCAACTTATCCCAAACAACTGGTCACAAGAAACTTACATTAAAGCCTTAAAGAAAGCAGCACATGCACATCAAGGTCAGAAAATGTCAGGTTCAGAAATACCTTACATCATGCATTTGAGTTTTGTGAGCATGGAAGTAATTGCAGCCCTAAGCGTCGAAACAGAACATGACGGAAATCTTGCTATTCAATGTGCTATTTTACATGACACAATAGAAGATACTAACACAACATTTGAGGAAATAAAAACCGAATTTGGTGAATCAGTAGCTAATGGTGTACTTGCGCTGACTAAAGATGAAAGTTTAGTAAAACATCTTCAAATGGCAGATAGTTTACAAAGGATAAAAGAGCAACCACAAGAAATATGGATGGTGAAATTAGCAGATAGAATCAGTAACCTACAAGCACCACCACATTATTGGACTCAAGACAAAATTGTTCGATATCGAGAAGAAGGTATTCAGATTTATGAAGCTTTGCAGGATGCAAGTCCATTTCTTGCTTTACGCTTGGCAAAGTTAATTGAAGATTACAAAGCGTTTATCAAGTAAATAGCTTTATGTGAGCTAAATTACACTGAAAACCTAAGCACTGAAATAAAATTATATAGCGGTTACCACTCAGATGCGTTACAGCATTATATCGACAAGTATAGCTACGGGTGTACCTCAGGTAAACGAGAACCGCTATATTATGCATAAAATATTACAGCAACCAAAAGTGCGGTTGAAGTTCCATGCCAAGTAAGTGCTTGCATTATAAGTGATGACTATTAGCTGTGAGATTGGATATAGTTCCAAGTCTGACAGAGCCTGGTTTTGTGCAGTCTCTTAGATAAGTTGTATGAGTTGGGACAGTTTTAGGATTGGTCTGCTTACTTCATTATTTGAGATTTTTTATATTTAATTTTTGTAAATAGTTGCGTTTTTAATATCATCAATCAATTCATCAATCCTTGATTGAGTCGTATTCCAAGAACACATAAAACGTACTCCTCCCACACCAATAAATGTATAAAACTGCCAGTTCTTTGCTTTTAAGCTATAAATGACTTGTTCAGGTAATTTAACAAACACGGCGTTGGCTTCTCTAGGAAACATCAAGTCAACACCTTCTATGTTCAATAGTTGATTTTCCAAGTATTCAGCACATTGATTGGCATGTCTGGCATTTTTTAGCCAAGCACCAGTTTCCAATAAACCCAACCAGGGAGCGGAGATAAACCGCATTTTTGAAGCTAGCTGGCCTGCTTGCTTGCATCGATAATCAAAATCCTCTGCTAGCTCTTTGTTGAAGAAAAGAATGGCTTCACCTAATGCCATTCCATTCTTTGTACCACAAAAACACAGCACATCCACTCCAGTTTTCCAAGTAATTTCAGCAGGGCTTTTATTCATCGCCGCAACTGCATTTGCAAAACGAGCACCATCCATGTGAATCTTTAAGTTATACTTTTTCGCAACTTCTTTGATTTTAAGAAGTTCTTCAATAGAATATAAAGTCCCTAATTCTGTTGATTGTGTAATACTAATAACTTTAGGTTTTGGATAATGAATATCAGTACGTTTAGTCACAATTGCCTCTATCGCCTCTGATGTTAGCTTGCCATTTTTACCTTGAGCAAGTAACAATTTAGAACCATTAGATGCAAATTCAGGTGCGCCACATTCATCGGTTTCTATATGAGATGTTTCATGGCAAATGACACTGTGATATGACTGACAAAGGGCAGCTAAAGATAAAGAATTTGCGGCTGTACCATTAAAGGTAAAAAATACTTCACAATCAATTTCAAAAAGTTCCCGAAAATAATCTGTGGCTTTTTGAGTCCATTCATCATTTCCATAGGCTGGAACACTACCTTGATTTGCCCTAATCATATATTCCAGCGCTTCTGGACAAATACCAGAGGAATTATCACTTGCAAACTGCTCTAAGTGGCTACTCATAATCTCTACTTTTATTTTTATCAGGAATTGTTACAATATTAGTGAATAATTTTGGCACTTGCCAACTTTAAGATTGACGGAGGATGCTATTAAACTCTCAAATTATAGTGGTTCTCGTTTACGTGAGATACACCCGTAAAGACACGGCAGTGCCGTGCCCCTACACTTCGTGATGTAATGTTGTACTGCATCTGAATGGGAATCGCTATATCTAATAACTCTGCTAATTCCAATAACTTTGGATGATTCTAAACTATATATGTATATAGCCCTATTTAATCATTCGGGAAAAACGAAATTGGCGACTTATATAAAAGTCGGTAATCAGAAACTTTTGATTTTCAAAAATAAAATATAAATTCTATACGTTGCATTAACTTGTTAGTTAGTTTTTGTTGTCGTCGCTTTTCTCTGAGTAGTTATAGTAATTCTTAGTATGTTTATACTATTATATGACTTTGCTGATGTCCACGGAAAATTAGAGTCTTAGTCTTGCGTTACTGAGACGTTAAATTACTACGGTGTCTTAGTCAGCCTTGCGTTGAGGGGATTATGGGACGTTAAACATCGCAAATA
Organism: Nostoc sp. NZL; assembly: GCF_015714705.1. Classification (NCBI taxonomy): domain Bacteria; kingdom Bacillati; phylum Cyanobacteriota; class Cyanophyceae; order Nostocales; family Nostocaceae; genus Nostoc; species Nostoc sp. NZL. The sequence goes on from NZ_WBKL01000131.1 coordinate 49,591, forward strand.
ATCATTAAAATTATGCTAAATTATGCTAAAAAAATAAAGTTTGCTAATCAGGATGCTAATCATATACTTATAATGTACTATACAATGCCCTAACAATAACTATGACATCACTATTGGGCGTATTTGTCCTTTGTTAGTTGTGAGAAGTCATTTGTTTATTATCTACTGACTAATGACTCTCCGGGTGATGCTCTTTCTGTTACGTCTGCTACGCGAATGTCGCTAATTAACGCCATTTGCTTTCCCCCTTGACGGTAGCCTCTCCTTTTGGGAGAAGGAGAGATGCTGCGGGTAGCAAGATCCTTGTAGGGGTAAAAATTGGGGAACCCGCCCAAGGCATTGGCTCACCAATGACTAATGACTAATAACTAATGACTGAACCATTGATTGAACTAAAAGGTGTTTCTAAGTCCTTTGGTAGCCATAAAGTTCTAGATAATGTAGACTTGACCATTTACCGAGGAGAAGCACTGGGGATTATTGGCCCATCAGGGACTGGTAAATCAACAATTTTACGGGTAATGGCGGGGTTACTTACTCCCGATGAGGGAGAAATTTATGTGCAAGGAGTACGGCGAGACGGTTTGATTGAGGATGGTGGCCAGCAGGTTGGCATTGGCATGGTGTTTCAGCAGGCGGCGCTATTTGATTCGCTGACGGTGGAGGAGAATGTGGGATTTTTACTTTATCAAAATTCAAAGCTACCGCGATCGCGGATTCGAGATTTGGTAAAAGAAAAATTGGAGATGGTAGGTTTGCCAGCAATCGGCCACCTTTACCCAGCTGAACTTTCTGGGGGAATGCGAAAACGGGTAAGTTTTGCCCGTGCGATTATGTCTAATCCCGATAATCCCTCAGAAGGCCCAGAAGTTCTACTATACGACGAACCAACAGCCGGACTTGATCCTATTGCCTCAACGGTAATCGAAGATTTAATCCGCCATTTGCAATGTTTACATGGAGTTTGTAGTACCTATGCCGTTGTTACCCACCAAGACGGTACTATCCGTCGTACAGCTGATAGACTTATATTTCTCTATGAAGGTAGAGTGCAGTGGCAAGGTACAGTTAGTGAAGTATACAACACCGAACATCCTTTGATTAGACAATTTATCAGTGGAAGTGTAAAAGGGCCGATTCAAGTCGTCGGTTAGAAAGTGAGAAGTTAGGAGTTAGGAGTTAAAAGTGAGGAATTAAGAATGAGGAGTTAAGAATGAGGAGCGAGAGTTAAATTCAACTCCCAACTCCTAACTCCCAACTCATAGCTAACTTATTGGGTGGAGGAAAAAAATGCGAGGTCTGATGACAAGCCGCTTCGCGTCTGGGCGAACATTTAGAGAAGGCTCTGTGGGGTTGTTACTCCTGCTAGGATTAGGGGTATTTGGATTACTCTTTCTGTGGTTAAATAGATTCACTGCTGCCGGCCGTTCATACAAAGTTATTGTCGAATTTGCTAACGCTGGCGGAATGGAAAGGGGAGCAATAGTTCGCTATCGAGGCGTTAAGGTAGGAACTATTTCCCAGGTTCGACCAAGACCAAATGCTATTGATGTAGAGATTGAAATTGCCCAACCTGACCTAATTATCCCCCGTCAGGTAGTGGTGGAAGCTAATCAAAGTGGATTAATTAGCGAAAGTATTATTGACATTACACCAAAAGCAAGCTTACCTGCTGGGGTTGTGATTGCTAAACCCCTAGATAAAAGTTGTGATACTAGTCTCATAGTTTGTAATGGTTCTCGGTTAAAAGGTCAAGTTGGCATCAGTGTTGATGCACTAATTCGCAGTTCAACTGAGCTAGCTGCTGTATACAATGACCCAAAATTTTATAGAAATGTCAATAGGGTTCTAGAAACTACCACAGGTGCAGCATCCAGTTTTACTGAGCTAAGTCAGGATTTACAAGGCTTGACCAAAAGCTTGCAACAACAACTAAATACATTTTCAACCACTGCTAATTCAGTGCAACGAGCGACAAACCAACTTAATGCATCCGCGACTCAAACTGTAAATCAATTCGGTGCAACTGCAACTCAAGCAAATCGTTTGCTGAACAACCTAGATAATCTGTTAACAACAAATCGTTCTTCGCTGGTTGGTGCTTTGAACAATATCACCGAAACCAGCAACCAACTGCGTGTTACAGTCAGTAGCCTATCACCAACTGTTAATCGATTCACTCAAGGAGAATTACTCAACAATTTAGAAGCTCTTTCAGCAAATGCAGCGCAAGCTTCAGCTAATTTACGTGATGCTTCTAAAACCTTAAACGATCCAAAAAATGCGGTGCTGCTGCAACAAACTTTAGATTCAGCACGAGTAACGTTTGAAAATAGCCAAAAAATTACATCTGATTTGGATGAATTGACAGGTGATCCTACTTTCCGCCAAAATTTGCGGCAATTGGTGAATGGTCTAAGTGGTTTAGTATCTTCTACACAACAGATGCAGCAACAAGTGCAAGTTGCTACTACTCTAGATTCGGTAAAAGCTGCTGTGAACAAACCAAATAATTTAATTCCTACCCCAGTACCAACCCAACAGGCGATGTCTAATGACAAGTCCCTACCTGTCTACGTAATCAATCCCTCACCTGCTAATTTTGCAATTACCGATACCAACCTTGAACCAACCCCCAGTCCGTCTATCTCTAGCTCATCTCAAGAAAACCTCTTGAAGCAGCTGCGGGAATATGGTAAGCAACGGGAGCAAGTGGAGACGGAGAAATAGGTAATACAGCTTGACAATCTTAACCACAACAAGACCGAATATGCTTGGGTTAAGATTTTATCCTCCCTAACCCTCCTTTTTTTAAGGAGGGAATTAGAGCAATACTACGGGTCTTTTACTATCCAGCATCGCCATTTTACCTGCATGATAGCGATCGCCAGCCATTGTTCTCTCGTTTATCTCGTTCCCATGAAGAGCATGGGAACGAGCAAAAACTTATCAAGCTAGTTTTTTTAGGACTTGTGTGTACACCATAGCCGACGGACGAGAGGGACGGTTTTGTGTATTAAACAAAGACGAAACGACTATCTGTTGCCAAATTTGTATTTCGGTTTAATCCGTTTTCCACAACAGCAATCAATTCCGCCCCATTGTTGGTGAAGATGCCAACAGCAGATAGATTTATAGACACGGCTGATGCTGACCCTAGGGAGTAATTGTTAGCAAGTCCCTTGATCTGAATCTTATCGTCTGCTTGGAAGTTGACAATATTGGCATAGTCACGATTTTGAGAACTGGTATAAAAAACCGAAGTGGCATCACCCAAGACGTAAGTATCTGCCCCCTTACCACCGTTGAGTAGGTCGATTTCGTTTGTGCTACCCCCCCAACCAATCAGGAGATCATTACCATCGCCCCCAGAGATTATGTCACTGCCAGTTCCTCCTAGAAGTGTGTCATTGCCATCGTCTCCAAGGAGCATATCACTGCTTCCCTTACCATCGAGGTAGTCATTGCCTTTTCCCCCGTCGATCGCCTCGTTGGCATCACTGCCGATCACGCGATCGCTCCCAGCTAGAGCATTGACTATGTATCTGTTTAAACCAGTAAGTTGACTGGTAAAGATGATGTCGTCGCCAGATGTCGCCTTGTTATTAGCAACCGTCAGGTCGAAGGTATCGCTAACATTGCCACCTTTGCCATCAGATGCGGTGACTGTAACTGCAAAAATGCCGGTTTGGGAAATAGTACCGGATATCAAACCTGTGTTTGCAACGATACTAGAGCCGATGGGTAAACCCGTAGCACTGTAGCTGAGGGTGTCGGCTTGATCGATGTCAGCAAATTTGTTATTGACATTGAAAGAAAACGATTTATTAGTAGAGATGATTTGGTCGTCAAGGGGTTGGACTACCGTGGGGGCATTGTTTGCAGGTAGATTAAACCGAGCCACACTAGGATCATGATCGCTATCCTGGTCAAAAAACTCTGAGTTGATGTGAACTACATCATACCCATCTAGCTTGTTGAGCAAGTTATTACTCACCAAAACGTGGTCAAGTGTCTGGGCATTGCCTTGAAAGTTATAGGTGTAACGCTCGTTTTCCGGCAGAGTTTCAATTAAGGAAGTCAGCCCAGCGCTTTCTAAAATGCTGACAGGGTTGGAAAACTCAAAGTCATTCAAGTCACCCACTACCGCTACATTGGCGTTGGGGTCGATTGCTAAAATATTCTCGACAAAGTTTTTCACCACCGTAGCTTGTTGCTGGCGCTGAGTTTCGCTAGTGAGGGTTGGTGGTTGATTTGGCCCATATAGCGGTTGGTCACCGCCTTTAGAATTAAAGTGGTTGCCAATTACATAAACAGTTTGACCGTTGAAAGTAAATTCACCAACTAACGGCTTACGACTACTAGTAAAGGCAGAGTTGGTGGGGTCAAGGCGACCAGGACTGGCAGAAAGTGTGGGAACACCATTAACATCGGTAACTGTGGTGTTAGTTAGGGAACCGCCACCGGGGGTATCTACAAATTGAACTCGGTCGGGATTAAATAAGAAGCCCTGCCGGATATTGCCACCAGGTTCACCGCCATCTTGATTGTTGACTGGGTTAATTTGGCGGTATTCATAGGTGGGGCCGCCCGCAGCTGCGATCGCCTCAATTAATGTTTGATAAGTTGTGCTAGCGTCAACTACGCCGTTATTTGTCGCTCCGTTATTGTCCTGAATTTCCTCGATAGTAAGGATATCTGGCGATTGCAGATTATTGACAATCCGGCTGGCAAGATTGTTAAACTTGGTTGCACCATCACCTGGGTCAAGGTTTTCAACATTGAAGGTAGCAACTGTGAGTTGGTTGGTGGTGGCAGTTAAATTAGTGACTTCCTTACTCAGGGAATTTGAGGTAACAGTTACCGATGTGGGCAGAACTTCGTAGTTGTTAAAGCTATAATCGACCACACCTGTAATTGTGCCGAGAGTCGCACCCACGTTAACGTCGGGGGATCTACCAGAGGTAAACAGCGTGTCATCAATTTGGATACGCTCTGGATTAAAATCATTGGAACTGACGAGAATACCGCCACGCGCTGTGCGTCCTGTGGCATTCGCGCCATTATCTGCCAGCACCCAAATTTCACCAAAAGAATTTGTCGGGCTAGTTGCCACAGGATTATTTACCTGCACCACCATCCCTTCTAAGCTTTCATAGAAGTCGATGCCATCCTGGACGGGATCAAAAGTGGTTGTGCCAGTTTCGATATTACCAGTAGTGTCGTTATCGATTACCGTCGTTGGGATGTTTCTGCCGCCATTGCCAAGAATTGTGGCAGAGGGCAAAGCATTACCACTGGAAACAGTGACAATTGTGGGAGTGGTAATTTGTGTTTTAGTCAAATTATTGGCATCGCCGCCCGGACGAAATTCCGTAACAGTTCCACTGACCAACACGGAATCTCCAACGGATACGGTTGGGGCTGATGAAGTGAAGACAAAAATACCTTCTGAGGTGTGATCGTCGCTGTCTGGGGTGGGGTCTTGCAAGTAGAAACCATTACTCGCCCTAGCTGTCACAATTCCCGCTACATTGCTGACAGTCTGATTTCTAAAGGATGAGATATGCCCTGTTCCCTGAATATCACTAATCCGAACGGATGGGGTTACTTCAAACACAGCAACCGTTTTGCTGACTTCGTTCGTGGTGACTAATAGAGGTTTGCTTGTAGGACTGTCAGCCGCCGAGACAAAAGTTAGCCCTTCGATCGCAATATCTTCCGGGGTGTTGATGTATTGAACGAAGGTTGGCTTGTTGGGATTTGTCACCTCATAGACGATGACATCGCCGGTGCGTTCTAAACCAATAAAAGCATAGGTGCGGTTGTTGATAACTCCAATCACCACACCTTCAGGTTCAGGCCCTTTGTTATCGCTGCGGGTGTCAAAGCTAGCAACTGTGCCATCTGAGTTAAACAGAGTTGGTACTTTGGTTGCCGTAATTTGTTCAAATTGCTCGCCACTGTCGAATATCTGATTGCCGCTTCCATCCCAAATCGAAAAGGAACGCGCCCCAAATGCTTCGATGCGATCGAAATCTCCGTCCCCATCGATATCACCGGTGGCGTTGGTTAGTTGTAACCGTCCCAGATTGGCATTATTTTTTAGGGTTGCAGCATTAGGAAAAATGGTTGGGTCTAAGATATATCCGGCTGCGCCAACCCGGATTTCTTCGCTAAAACCAGTGTAATCGCGAGAATCTCCTTCGTTGGCGGTGATGTAGTAGGTTTGTCCGTTGGCGGTGAAGCTAGCGATCGCATCGGGTTGATATAACCCAAACACTGGCCAATTCTGAATATTGATTTTACCAGTACTGTTGGTTAGGTCGCGATCGCTAACATCTAATCCATTACCTGGAAGATTGTGATTTTTTACACCCAGCGGCAAAATGTTGGTGATGGTGGCGCTGGCAATATCCAGAATAGCGATCGCATTGTTTTCTTGCAGGGTAATATGCGCGGTTTGACCGTCTGAAGATACAGCAATGTACTCTGGTTCTAGGTCTTGTGCCACCGTCGAGCCGGGCCCAGTAATCCGCACGCCTGCGGCTTTGAGTGTGGCAATCTGGCTATTGAAGCTGGTAAATGAGGCTTCGGTAACGGTTGCATTAGCCACGCCACCCGAAATGTCAATAATGCTAACTGAACCTTCAGGATCTACCGAATTTGCTTGCCCGTAGCTATTGGGTTCTCCTTCATTTGCTACTAATACTTTCGTGCCATCGGGCGTAAAGGTCAGCATATCTGGTAATGCACCCACTGCAACCGAGTTCAAGAAGCTTCCACTGGCGGCATTGTAGAAACTCACCTGTCCCGTCTGTTGAGCGTTTGTGGTGGTGTTTTGAATGGCGTAGGCGACTGCAACAATCCCATTTTTGACCGCAACGCTGTTGGGAATAGCTTGTGTGCCTGCGGGGGGCGTAAATCCTGTGGTTAAAGAACTAGCCGAGGTCAACGCGCCTGTATTGCTGACATTATAAATTTCAACTATGCTGCCAGCCACGACAAATAGGCGATCGCTTCCAGAATCAAAGGCGGATATTTCAGCACCATTTGTACTGGTGAAGTCGCCAACTTTCTGCAAAAAGCTTGAGTTGTTGTTGGTAATCGTAATATTTTGCGAAGTGGTGCTGCCCAGAATAATGCCTGCGGAGGGTGTAGCAATGGTCAATATTGCAGTTTCTGTCGCTTCTGCGATCGCATCATCGGCAATGATAAAGGTGACAGAACCGGTGGTTTCTCCACTAGGAATGGTGATGATATTATTGGTCAGGTAGAAATCCCCAGCGGTGATACCTGTTCCAGAAACCCCTAAGCTAACGGTCTGATTGCCAGATACGGCACTGGATGCAGTAGCAGTAACGGTGATAGCTGTTGTGTTTGCTTCCAAGCCAGCAGTAGCGCTGAGGGATAAGTTGACAATTGGAAACGCAGCAACTTCATTATCTGTTACCGTGATGCCAACAGTACCGTCAGTAAAACCTGTGGCTGAAGCAGTTATCGTTACTGACTGAGAGCCATCAAAGATTAAATCGTCTTCAGCATTAATAGAAAAGGTTGCAGTCGAACTATTGCCAGTGAAGGTGACAGTTGTGGGTACTGTTGCCTCGGTTGTATCATTACTGCTTAAATTTACTACCAAATCTGATCCAGAGGTGTCTAGGCGGGTCACCGTCGCTGTAGCAGCGTTTGCACCAGCATTTTCAGCAAATAAGTTAGGAGTAACACTTAGAGACAAAGCTGGCGCGGTAGAACGTAAACTATTGATATAAGTCGTATTAGCGCCGCCATTGGACAGACCAGGTGTGGTTGAAGCAAATGCAATTCCTGTTGTCCAGTTAGTAGTAGTAGTAGTTGCGCCAGCAAGGTTTGAGTTTAATGCATAGCCTGTGTTATTTGTGCTGGTGCCAAAATCGATATTTGCTGCACTCGTAAATGCTCCTGATACAGTCCCAATATCTACAGCAAATCCATCTGCTGAAATAGTGGCACCAGTATTTGAGGTATCAACCCAAACAATATCATCAGCAGCAATATCTCCATTATTTCCACTGTTGGCGTTAGGTAGAAAGGAACCACCAGCGTTGAGAGCTATATTCCAGTCGCCACCTAATGGGTTATAGGATGTGTTCTGAGTAATACCTGTAGTTCCACCAACTGTGATGAGAGTTCCAGCCTTGAAGGTGGAGGCTATGGAACTAACATTTGTAAATTTATAACCAGAAAATTTAGCGGCTTTGGTGGCTGTTGAGTCTCCAAAAAAGAAAGACTCTAGCTGTGTAGCAGTCAAGTCTTCAACAAGCAAAAACTCGATGAATTCGTCAGTTGTGGTCAAGTTTCCACCACGGTAAAATTCATTAATGATAATCTTGGGCATAGAAATCTCTTCGTTTAATTGTGTGAATCGAGTTAAACTTTTAGAGCAAAAGTTTGTATATTAAAATACAAATTTACACCGTGCTTGTATTTAATTAATATTCAATACTTTCGACTTGTTTCATATCCAAATTCGCAGGTTCAGCAATGGTTGAAGAACTACCTGAAAATTTGGTAATCAAGAATAATCTCTTGCCGTAATAAAATTCATCAAAATATGGTTTTCATACAGATAAAATTATTTACACATTCAAGATACTGAGAGTCAGAAGAGGCAGGGGAGCGGGGAGCAGGGAGCAGGGGGGAGATAGTAACGGATCTTGTACTCCGACCAATCAAGAACGTCTTAGAAAGACGGGGCTTGATACCCATGTTCCGCCCCGCTTCACGGCAACTCTTGGAGACGCTGCGCGAACGGGACTTTCTATTGCTCCCCCAGCTAAGAGCAAAGTGCCCCTCCGCCTCTTCGGTCAAATAGGTGTTTTGGACTCATTGGTGGCGCGATCGCCTCCCATAGCTACAAAAGAATGGATGCAAAAACTTACTTCACAGTTTGGGCGATCGCAATATCCGTAAGGAAAAACTTGGGCATCTATTCAGAAAACAGCTACATACCTTACTAGTATTAATTCGTATTCAGCAACCTCAAACTATCCCAGTAACGTTAAGAAACCGCTATCAATAGGTTAAAAAAACAAATATGTTGGTACTGAGTTGCGCTCAGATTTAGACTCACAAGTTCGAAAAGTCAGCAGATGAGAGGTCAAAAGAGGCAGGGGAGCAGGGGGCAGGGAGCAAGGGGGAAAACTGAGACGGAAGCTCAGACTCCGCCCCAGTAAGATCGCCCTTTATGGCGGGGCTTGTCTGCGACACGCTGTTCGCGAACATACCCATGTTCCGCTCCGCTTCACGGCAACTCTTGGAGACGCTGCGCGAACGGGGCAGGGCTTGCTCCCCCAGCGAAGAGCACCCTGCCCCGGAGCTTCTTGGTGATTTTTTGGCTAGCGATCGCCAGTTGTTATTTTTTGGTCAGGTCAGGGAACTCTATTAATACGGTTCAGTAATTCGCGCAGCCTTGACCAGAGAAAGGCTTCACGTAGGGTAGCCACTGCCATTGGTTGTTGTGGGTTTATTTGAACTGTGTTGTAAGGATAATTTGGAGTTTTGAGGATCGGCTGATGGATAAATCAATTATTCAGTTGGTTGACGAATTACCGACTGACAATATCACTGTCAAAGTTTTAAATGCTCTTGATTATGTAGCGCCAGGTGAGTGGAGCAATTTGACGGGGTTTGAGAATAATATTCGCAGCATTACTGGAGTTACCGATGCTAAGGTAATTCAGAAAATCCGCGATCGCGCTGTTGTTCTATACGAAGATCCTCAACAAGGCTACCAGTTTGCAATCAAACTTTATCAAACAATTGATAAGGCAGACACAGCTATGGCAACGGCGGCTTTAGCGAATAAAATTAGTGAGAAAATCGGCTTTCTGTCTTTTTTAGGCAACATTACTCCCAAAGCTGATGTAACCCAATCAATTGACTTAGTACTAAAAATCGCCGTCGAAATTATTGCTTTTTGCAAACTAAATGGCATTCCTCAACCGAATCCTCAAGAGTTTGCTAATTCCCTTGCTAACAACTATCAAAATGCATCCTTAATGCGGATGATAGCTTTAGTTTGTATAGACGGAATTCTGCCATTAGGCCCCGACTTTCTCAGCAAGATTCACGGAGTTATTAGTGGCACTGATGCTGGCGCAATAACTCAAAATCCGGTTTTCTTAGCCATCAATAACTTTCTACCAGGTAGTAACCCCTCTGATAAAGTTGGTTTTATCAGTCAAGGTTTCAACTCGGTGCAAGGTTGGATGAATAACTTAGTATCCAAAACAGGCATAACCCCGCAATCAATTTCTAGTCATTTAGGTAATTTTATTCAGATTGCTGATGATAATTTAGATTTTGTCGCAGCATTCCTGGATCAAACTACCAATTATTATGAACATACAGGAATTCAAACTGTCGTTCGCAGTTTAATTTTGCAAGCTTATACTTTAGTAAAAGAAGAAATTAAACAAGAAGAACAAAAACCCATCCAAGATGTTTCGTCAGCTTCTGCTGCCAAGTCAGATAAAAATCAGTATGAACTCAGCAAAACAGTAGAAGTCTGGGATGGTGAGGAAGAAGATTGGTATCAGGGAACAATTGAGAAAATCCAAGATGACCAATTCTTTATTCATTACCTTGGTTACGGTTCATCTTATGACGAGTGGGTGGGCGAAGATGACATTCGGACTCGCGATCTTCGCTCCACAGATGACAATGGATATGCAGTGGGGCAAAAGGTAAAATGTTGGGATGATGACCAAGAGGCCTGGTATTCTGCAACGATTGAGCAAATCCAAAATCAGCAATACTTTGTTCACTATAGTGGTTATGATTCATCCTATGATGAGTGGGTTGATAGCGACGAGATTTCCTAATTCCTGAATTAGCATGGGGCCGGCGAGAACAATATCTCCAATGGGCTATTCAGTGTCGCGCCCTGTGCTGGCATACAGTACTTTTAAAACCGACCAGTGGGTTAGGTAGAGGTTTTTGTAGCATTAGGAAACAAACCCTTTTTAATTACGAATTATTTTGACACTTGCGCTACGATATCCCCTATTGCCTTCGTGCAATTTAGGTGAGGAGTAGCGCAGGTCAAACACATGACAGAAGAATTCAATACACAGGGCGCAGAGAATCTGGTTGCGATCGCTGATCAATTCGCTGGGGTGGGGAAGGTTACAGGTGTTAAAGCTTTTGGAAGCGGTAATATTAATGACACCTTTTTAGTGAGTCTAGATTTCTCAAAAGAACCACACTTTATCCTGCAACGCATCAATACGCAGGTATTTCGGCAGCCACAACTGATTATGCAGAATATGTGTACCTTCACTGAACATGTTCGCAAACGGTTACAGCACCTCCCCTTGAATCGTCGCTGGGAAGTACCACGCGTACTATTAACCAAGAATGCCCAAGACCACTGGAGGGATGCAGACGGCTCCTTCTGGCGAGCGATAAGCTTTATTGAAGGCTCACAGTCTTTTGATACTATGCGCGATCGCTCACACGCACAAGAAATCGGTTATGCCTTGGGGATGTTCCACAATTTAATTAGCGATTTGCCACCAGAAGAACTCGCCGACACGCTTCAAGGGTTCCATATTACACCGCTTTATCTCCAGCATTACGAGGAAGTGTTGGCGAAAACTAGTGTGCGTCAATCTTCCGAAGTTAATTATTGCTTGCAGTTTGTTAGCGATCGCCAAAGCTTTGCACATATCCTAGAAAATGCCAAATCTGAAGGCAAGCTACCCCTGCGTCTGATGCACGGCGATCCAAAAATCAATAATGTCATGTTTGACACTGTTACCCAGCAAGCCGTTAGCGTCATAGACCTGGACACCGTTAAACCTGGTCTGGTACATTACGACATTGGTGATTGCCTGCGATCGGGTTGCAATCCAGCTGGAGAAGAAACCGAGAATAGGGAAAGTATTTATTTCGATACTGATCTGTGTCAGGGAATCCTAAAAGGTTATCTCTCCGTGGCAAAGGCATTTCTTACTGAGAATGACTATGCATATATATACGATGCAATTCGTCTAATTTCTTTTGAATTAGGATTGAGATTTTTTGCTGATTATTTAGCAGGGAATATCTACTTCAAAGTTAAACACCCAGAACATAACTTGGCAAGAGCGATCGTCCAGTTTAAGCTTACCGAAAGTATTGAATCCCAAGAAATGCAGATTCGCAATATTATCAAAGATATGAAATGAATAACCAGACATTTTCCCTGCAACCTTTCCCTTCTAATCAGTCTCTGCCTAATTTGAAAATTGCAGGTAAGATCGCTAGAAATGCTAATCAACTTGCCATCTGCTATATGCTTGGAGGTGACATCAAAGAAATTGCGTTACCAAAGCTCACTCCACCATCAAATACACCATCACGCAAGCATGAATTGTGGAAAGATACCTGCTTTGAGTTCTTCCTTGGCATCAGAAATTCTCAACGATATTGGGAATTCAACCTCTCCCCAGGTGGGCACTGGAATGTCTATCGCTTTGATGGCTACCGTCAAGGTATGCAAGAGGAAACAGCCTTTGAAAAGCTACCGTTTAATGTTCACAATCAAGGAGACGGTTTAGCACTTGCCTTGGATGTAGATTTGGATAAAATTATCTCGGCAGAACAAGCTATTGAAGTTGCCATTACTACAGTTCTTAAACACAGAAATGCCTCAATGAGTTACTGGGCATTAACTCATCGAGGTGGGGAGGCTGACTTTCATTTACGAAGCAGTTTTATCATTGAGTTGTGATACCATTTCACTTTAATAATGATACAAATACGCTAGTAAGGGCATGGCAATGCCATGCCCCTACGAGAAATCTATATGTATCAGGATTTTTGTGAATTGGTATGAGAGGATGTTTTAAAAGTTGCTATTAATGTATCAAATACTTTTATATAGAAATACGGAGTTCTGGAGGCTATTCCCGATAAATTGGGAAGCCTCGTCCGTCTTACGGCGAGGTAGTTCATATCATGTCCAGTTGAACGCTTGTCATTGCGAACGGAGTGTTCGCGGAGCGTCTCGAAGAGAAGCAATCGCAGAGACCTTGTGATTGCAACTCTTAGAGACGCTGCGCGAACGTTCCACTACGTTGCACTCGCAATGACATATCACAAGTAATTTACCGGACATGATATAATTTATAAACTTTTTTTTCAATATCTGTACTTACTCTTGATTCAACCGCATTTACTAAAGAGTTTAATAAAAGTCAGTTACATAAGTTACAGTTACATATTAATCTAAAACCTACTTATTGCAGGGGTTCTAGCCATTATTGTAATTATATTGAGTTACATCTTAGTTACATCAGTTACAACCACTAAAAGAAATATGTTGGTAGATGCAAGTATAATAAGTAACTTTACTCATGTATATCCTAAGTATTAACAGTTATTCTCATAATAATGAGAGTATCACTAGGATCAATTGAATATGGAATTTGCAAAAGCAATGGCTTTAGGTGGTCAAATAGTTTATGCAAATAAATGTAATTTTTCTTCCTACGACGATCTTAAGTTGCGTTGTTATTTATGTGGACAAGAAGTTTATTTAAGAAAGGGTAATATTAGAGAACCCTATTTTGCTCATTTTCATGCCACCAGTTCTAGACAAGTAGAAGAATGTGAACTGAGAGTATCAGCCTATGGTAATAGTACAGACACAAGTAGCTTGATTGAAAATAGGGGACAAAGATTAGAGATATTTCAACAGCACTTCATAAGTATGATTTATGTTGGACAAGAAAAAATTGTTGATGATGTTAAATTTAATAAGTGGATTTATTCAATCAAACGTGACAATAATCAAGCGATTAATAATATTGCCAATGATTGTACAGAATACTTTCTAACTCATCAGAAAAAAATGGAGGTATACTGCGCTTATCTCAAAGATGGATCAACCCTTACTTCAACAGCAAATAGCTTTAGAGGCAATAGATTATTTGTGTGTTAATTCTAGTTATAAATTGCTGAACTACATAATGTATTATTGTATATACCAATTATACAAACAAGACTTTACAAAAATTAATATTAATTCAATTTGTCATTGTGCTATCAAAATAATTATGCTTAATCCTTGGATAAAAGCATTAGATAATAGTAAAAAAACTAAATCATTAACTATTAATCTTTCTCAATTATTTGAACCTGAAATAGTAAAAATTAAATCTCCATCACCACTACAAATATTCTTGTCAGCTATTCAGGATGGTACTAAGGGTAAATCAACTAAAAACATTAACTCATTAACTATTAATGCTTCTCAATTATCTAGTGTTGAGCGCAATCAACTAAAAACACCTGCTACATTAAGTCATTTATTCAACGCTATAGAATACGGGACTGTAGATAAAACTACTAAGGCGAAAAGTGAAAAACTCGTATCTATTAACTGTAAAGTGGTAACTGAAATCAATACTGATGAAAATACAGCTATTCAGTTTAGTTTTATGGTGAATGAATTCATCAAAGCCGATAACCGTATGGGAATTAAAAACCTAGATGGTAAACCAGTTAAATCATTAGTTGAGATATGGCATTATGCACGAGTATATAAGTTCTCAAAACAGTTTGAACTAACTGTAACTAACTACACAGATGGTTTATTCCCAAATGATGGTTATCTAGTAGATTATCCAGAATATAGAACCCGCGCTGACGTAGCAATGTTGTTTGAAACAATGATAAGTAATGGTTCATTCGAGTTTATTAAGACAGTAGAGCGTGGCGGAAGATTAATAATCATATCATGCTACGATCCATCTGTGTTTCTATTACTTGAACTACTTGAAAAATGCCAAATTGAGGAATGTATTGGTGTTAAATTTAAACCAATCGAATTCAATACTGTTATGCAATGTATGATTAATGCGGCTGATAAAGCAACTAAGTCAGGTATACCTCTAATAGATGGGATGCTATTACACAGCTTATTTACTGCTGCTAAGGAACAATTAAAAGCATCTAAAAATGAGACATTATTAAATGATAAACAGAGAGAGATAGATAATCACAATAAAATAGAATTAGCTAAAATGTTAAAAGCTAAGAAACAGGAAATGTATGACCGCAAACACGGTCGTATTGTATAAAACTCGAATAACTTAACTCAAACTATAAGTAACTAAACTTATGATTTTGTTAACCTTAATCGAGGTTAAATAATGTATCTTGGCTTACAACTAATTATCGATTATTTGAAAATAGATGAATGGATACCGCCCATTAAATTTGGTAATTAATTTAGTCAACTCAGCGCCGTATATTATTTTTCTATCTCTAACTATCTTATATCTTAAGGTAATAAGTTGATTATGATAGTTATATTAGATTAACTACAGTAAGAAAAATAGGTTATTGCAGTTATAAATATATAGATTAATGTGTATATGATATATGTGATATTCGTCTTAATAAGCTATATTTGATTTGCATTAGTGTACTCGCGCCTCAATCCTATTAAGTATTTTAACTTTTAATTTCACTAAGTTAACTAATCTTAAGTAATGTTAGTTTAGTCAACAATGTAGTAGTTTGGATATATGTTAAGAAAACCTATAATTCAGTAACTAATGCCATTAATAACAACCCAAGTAATGGCATTAGTCCTTGATATCAGCAGAGTACTATAATCAGTTACCAAAGAATATCTAAAGGTTCTGGTTTATTTTTCAGTTTACCCTGAAACTCCTCATCAGATATAACAAGGTAGTGAACTCCAAAGACCAATGCCGCAATAGCAGGGATATAAGTCCAGCAAAACAGTATGTAAATTAAACCCCATCCCCATGCACCTAGATAGAAATAATGAACACCAAGACCACCTAGTAATATTGCTAAAATACCTGCCGTAACTCTAGATTTTGTAGCTTTGATTTTTTGAGATGAAGTAGGATCTGCATAAATTGCAAAAGCTTTACTACCATCTGTATCAAAGTCAACTCTATTACCTGCTTCTGGAGCCGTAGGTAGGTTCCAATCTGAGCCTGTGAATTCATATCTCTTTCCATTATCTGCTGAGATAAATCCCTGGTTCGCTTGGATAGAAAAGTCGAGAACTGTACCTTGCATATAGAAATAGTATTTAAACTTTATCCGTAAATAATATTACCTTTTAAAAAGGTTTAGTTCAGGGATTATACTTAAATACTTACTCAAAACCTAGTTTATGTAAGCTATGCCTGAGAATAACTGGACACAACAGTAAACTACTATAGCTATTGCTAACGATAAAAACTGGGGAATGGTTGTTTCTTACGTTTCTATTGTTAAATGATTAGCCTTGATAGCATTTAAGCTTTAATACCTAGCTCTACAATTAGCTATAACAAGCGATATAAGACTTAAGCCATTCTACCTGAGACTGAAAATAGAGGCATTATAGGCGAATATGGCGTAAGTGTTTATCTAATTAAAGTCATCTGCTAAATAGTTATAAATTTTTCAGATAATCTTTCTAGAATTAATAAGATAAATTTATGTAATTAATGATATGCAATAAATTTCTCTCAATCAGCTAGCTACCCCTAAGTAGTTGTTTTAGGGATACAATAAACTTAAGTGAGAGAAAATTGAGATAAAAACACAAGATTTTGTTAGTGGGTGACGAGGGAATCGAACCCGCAACCAATAGATTAAGAGTCTACTGCTCTACCGTTGAGCTAGTCACCCACACGAATAACTATCATAGCAGACTTTTGACAATTTAGCTAGTGCCGCGCCCAAAAAACGAATTAAAGCGGGAATTTGATGGTGAAGGTGGTTTGACCGGTTCCACTCTCTACATAAATTGAGCCGCCTAAATGTCTGACCATTTTCTGCACTAATGCCAATTCCAGTCCAGTGCCGCTATGTTTCCAAGGATCATGTTTGGAAAGGTGATAAAAAGGCTCAAAAATCCGTGATAGTTCATCGCTGGTAAGCTCTAGTCCAGAATTGCTAATATTAAGCTCTACTGCGTCGGTTGTTAGGTGAGCAGAAACTGTGACGATCTCACCTGTCGGGGTATATTTGCAGACATGGTTGAGTAGTTCGGTGATAATCCGTTCCAGATCGGTGATATCTGTCTCTAAAAGCGGGAGTGCATGATCAATACTCAGGTTTAACTGCTGTCGCTGGCAGTTGGTGAGTTCTCGAAAAGACTCGACAATCGGGTTAAGCCAACTTTGTAAGTCAATGGCAATCAAAGTTGGGGGATCGGGTTCGGCTTCTAGATATGTGAGTGTGAGTAGGTCGTTAATTAACTTGCTTTCTCGCCCACACTCGTTATGCAGAATCTGCAAGAGTTGTGGAACTATTTCTATATCTAATATTTCTTCTGGTGTGAGGACACTTTCGAGGGTTTGGACTGCAAGGCTGATGCTAGTTATTGGTGTCCGCAGTTCTTGAGACAGGTTTCTAAGAAATTGGTTTTTGAGGCGATCGCAATTTTCTAATTCTTTAACCTGTGCCTGGGTTTGTTTATAAAGCTGGGCTTGACGAATGGCGATCGCACATTCACTTGCAATCTGCTGCACTAGCTCGATTTCAAATTCATCAAATGCCTCTTGTGTCGGTCTTGTTAACCAAATATTTCCCAAAATCCCTTGAGTATCAAAAATTGGACAAGCCATTTGGGACATAACCAACAACTTTGGTTGCCATCCCGGCACAATTTCCAAAAATTGCAAAGCTTGTTTTTGCAATAGCGGCTGATAAACTTCAAGACGGTCTGCAATTTGTCTAGTCAATCCCTGACACTGGGGTAAGTTAATGCTGTACTCGTAAGTAATAGTTACCAGGGTTTGGCAGGTGCTATAGAGTTCGATTTGGCAACGATCAAGGTTGAGTAACTCTGCTAATTCCTGGGTGAGAGTCTGCAATACCTGATTTTCATCCAGACTGTCGCGGATTTGTTCTGTCATGCGTCGCACCAGGGCTTCAAAGTTTCGCACCTGCTGCAACTGATTTTTATGCTTCTGTTTGTGCAACTCTAACTTTGCTTTGAGATCCTTGATTTGCTGACGAAGTTCTGCCTGTCCAGCAGCAATGCCAATTTGAGTTGCCAATTGTTTGAGTAAGTCAGTTTCTGTTTGCTGCCATTGACGGGATTGGTGGCAATGCTGGGCAATCAATAGCCCCCACATATCTTGCTCTTTGAAAATCGGCACGACTAGATTGGCTCTCACCTGCAAAGATGCCAAAAAATCTATATGGCAAGGATGCAACCCAGCTGCATAAATATCCTCAATAACTTGAATGCAACCTCGCCCGTAATGTTCAGGATGTTTGCCATCCAAGCAGGGATCGGTAATATTTTTTCCCAACAGGGGATCGCTCGCAGTCACAGTTGATTCGGCAATGATTACTCCACTGCCATCAGCCTCGAAGCGATAAATTAGGATGCGATCGCAATTCAAAAACTGCCGGAGTTCAATTGTAGTCTGATGCAGAATTGTCTCTAATTCTACAGATTGGTGAATCCGTCCGGCGATCGCTTCTAGCAGTTGCTCCCGTTCAACCTGGAGTCCAACTGCTTGTTCTGCTTGCTTCACAGGAGTGATATTGCTACTAGTACCAATCAGTCGATAAATCCGGGACTTAGCATCCCGTAGCGGGGTGAGAGTAGTACTCCACCAAGTCGGCACCCCCTGGAATTGCAAACATTGTTCGTAAGAAATAGTTTTACCGAAGCGGACACATTCAGCGTAATGCTGACGCACCTTGGCAGCATCGATTGGCGAGAGAATATCTTCTGGTTTTTTGCCTCGGAGATCATCTGAGCGAATACCTATCCACTGCTCATGAGTGGGATTAAGTGCCACATACCGAAAATCTCCGTCCTCCAGAACATCAACTACAAATATTGATGCCTGCACAGAATCGTACATGCTCAGTATAAACTGCTCAATACTACTTTTCTCATCTACTTCTGTGCCGAAGAGAATCTGAGGTGGTGATAATTTTGTCAACTCTATAGTTGATTCCGTTGGATTTATATTCATGCGAGAGTCCCTGTCTGGTATTACTGACTCTTCTAGGCGCTCTCTTGAATTATGCTTGTAGTAGATGCACTTTAGCGCCTATAGCAAAGTATTGTCAGCTGTTGCTCATCGAAATTTGGATCTTTCTCTACTTCTTGTCAGAAATCTAGGAAAGCTAAGTAGGAGTCAGCTTAACAAATCCTGCTTTTTGAAGGCGAAAATACATTTGCAGGTTAGGGCAAACTTACTGAAAGTTGATTTTTAACAGTTTTTTAAAATTGTTGCATATATCTAAGTGCAAATCTCAGTATACATCAATTAAATTTATAATTTTTAATAAATTTATTTGGCAAGGGTGGGGAATGGGAAGAGACAATAAGCTGTTAAGCATTTAATTTGCACATTGAGATCGCAGGGGGGCAGGGGGCAGGGAGCAAGGGAGAGGGTTTGCAGCTTTTATTACCATGAAAATGGTGCAATTTAAATGACGATTAGCTTAGAGAGTCGGAAGGATGCTCAATTCCATCCTTAGTCCAAGATGGTTGCGTGGTTTGTCTACAGGTTGCTTGCTATTCGTTTCGCGTCAGCAATTGTTCTAAGATTCTATCCAACCTTTCCACAGCAGCATTAGTTGACTGATGACGGTTGACGGTTAACAATCGTCAGTCATCAGTATGCACGTGTTATCCCATACCCTTTTAGGGGTGGGATGAGCTTAAGATCGCAACTTGTGAGCATTCATTCCTGTGAGGATACCAACCAGCAGCCAAGTAATAGCTAATCCCATAACTTCGCCGAAGAATAACTGCATTAGGTGGCGCAAGATCATCCCCACAGCAGAACCCACAGGGACAGCAACAGCCCAACTTGCCGAAGAGGCAAATATCCATCGCCACGGCATAGGCTGGGGAATTGCCAATGATTGTGCTAATCCAATCCCCAAGCCGCCAAGCGCACCATAAATCGTCCCAGACAGGATTCTCACAGGGAGAATTTGAGTGCTAGGTACAATCCAACCCACGGCACCAATACCGATAGCGGTGATGATACTCCAACCTAAAAGACTTGACAAAATCCACCTGATACAAAATATAGGTTCTTTGAGAAGACAACCTTGAGGAAGTGCGATCGCAAATCCGCCGATAGCCGCCTCTACTACCCCAATATCTGGTTTCTCGCCAACTTCAATCAAGAGTAAACTCAATAAAAAACCGCCAAAAGTAGCGAAAGTCCAGAGCAATGTAAAGTTAAATCTAGTATTTTCCGACGCAGGTGGCATCAAACTTTCTTTATTTTTAATGGTCTGACAGTTTTAGCATTAAACATATCAAAAAAAGCTCTGCGTCGCTGTTGGGGTGATTCTGGTACGATGTAACCCCAGAGACTCTCCCAGTAGAAAAAGGAGATACCAGCAAAATGGCGATCGCGCACAACCTCAACTTGTTCTCTAATTTGTGCCATTTTCACAGGATTACGCACCGTTCCCGTTGATATACCAATACCTACAGGAATTAGACTTTGAGCCAATTTTATAGATGATTGTTCCAGTTGAGCGATAAAAGAGTTTTTGTCATTTCGATAAACCTGCAAAATTAACTCATCAACCAAACCTTTTTTTAACCAATTTTCCCAATCTTGCAAATAGTATTTATAGGCAAAAGCTTGATAGTTGGGAGACAGAGATATTTTGACTTTGGGTTTAACCGCCTTGACAGCTTGATAGATTTCTGCCATGAAATCAGTAATTTTGTCTGCTCGCCAACGCATCCATTCTGAGTTAAAAGGATCACCAGGGGGATTTTTGCCTTGATGCTCTTGCTGGTAGAGTTCAATAGTGAAGCGATCGTAGCCAAACTGTACAGGCATCCCAAAATGGTCATCAAGCTGAATACCATCGACATCGTAATCCCTGACTACTTCCAAAATTAGTTCTTGAATAAACTCTTGCACTTGCGGATGTAAGGGGTTCAACCAGGCCAGCTTACTTACCAAAACATTGTCAATTTCTTCTGGTGGGGCATCTTGGGTAGACCTTATACCTTCTTGCCCAATTGTCAACCAGTCGGGATAACGCCTTGCTAATTGTGAATAATGCGGTGTCATGAACCCGTATTCAAACCAGGGAATGACTCTCAAATTTTTATTTTTGGCAAGTGTTACTATCTTTGCTAAAACATCCTGTCCACCGTGCATAAAGTTGAGCAAAGGTTGAGTATCCGAGCCTGTAGTCATTTTGGCTACAGCACTCTTATAAAAAGTATGTCCTCGATTCCAAACTACAGGATAAATTGTATTAAAGTTGAGAGATGATAATTGATTTAGAGCACGGTTAATCCCCCAAGGGACAAATAGTACACCACTAGCAACATTAGTGATCCAAACGCCGCGAATTTCTGTAGTTAAAGGTCTTGTTTTTTGGGAATAAACTGGCAGTGAAGAGGGTGAAAAAACTGTTAAAACGACTACTAATCCCAAACACAGCAAGTAAGAAATACAACGGCGAGCAACCCGATTCATTTGTAAGCGTGACCTAGTACGATCGGAATATATATAACTACAAAATAAAGTTGTAATCCTCCGGATGATGTAAATAAATGATGATTTTAATGCCAAAATTCAAATTAATCAATATGCCTTACTGGACAATTATCGCTATTTTTAATTCTGTGAAATACAAGAGGCCATGATGTGCGTGGTTTCATTACGTTAAGCGCACCCCTCAAACTTTCGTTCCCAGCCGGAGGCTAGAAACGCCCCTCATTGCAATACTGCTGGGGTTTTGCATTTTTAACTCGACATTGGGTTTGGGGAAAAGGTTAAAGGTTTTTTTTCCCCTTTCCCCTTCCCCTTTTCCCCTTAACCGACAAGTATTGCCCCTCATTGGAAAGCGATCGCACGCACCCTGAATTGTTGATGGTGCGTTACGCTAAAGCCATAAATAATACATGGCTGACTGAGTTTGACGTAAAAAAGCGATCGCTCTTGAAGTGGGCGATCGCTTTTCAATTCAATCTGCAATTATTAAACCAGCAGTGTTTGCAGCAGTGGTTTATCTTCCGATATCTTACCCGTCCGCAACCATTCTTCCATTTCACCCGGTACTTGAGCTTGGGTGAGGCGATCGCGCAAATCTGCACCTTCGAGAATTTCTCGTTGCAACAGTTCTTCTGCGGTCTGCTCTAGTAACTCGCGGTTATGTTGCAGAATAGTCAAGGCAATATGGTGAGCATTATCCACCGTCTGCTTAACTTCCCGGTCAATTTCTTCTGCTACTTTCGGACTAATAGCCCGACGCGGGTTACTGTAACCTTCAAGAAACTGCTGTTGACTCTTCTCAAACGCCACTGGTCCCAGTCGATCGCTCATCCCGTAAAGAGTGATGGCGCGTTCTGCCAACTCTGTAGCTTTTTGGATATCATCAGCAGCACCTGTGGACACTTTGCCAAAAACGATTTCTTCAGCGGAACGTCCACCCAAAAGGATAGCAATGCGTCCGCGAATTTCGTCTTCCAGCATCAAAAAGCGGTCTTCTTCCGGCATCTGAATTGTGTAACCCAAGGCACCGACACCACGAGGTACAACGGAGATTTTTTCAACTTTACCAGCACCCGGCATCAATGCACCGATGATGGCGTGACCAACTTCGTGATAGGCGACAGTTTTCTTCTCAGTGTCATTCAACACGCGAGAGCGTTTTTCTAAGCCAGCAACCAAGCGTTCAATAGCTTCGTTGAAATCTGCCATTGTCACAGATTGGCTATTTCGCCGTGCAGCTAACAGCGCAGCTTCATTCACAAGGTTGGCTAAATCTGCTCCAGCAAAACCAGGAGTTCTAACAGCAATCTTGCCCAAATCGACATCATTGGCTAATTTGACATTTCTGGCGTGGACTTTGAGAATTGCTTCCCGACCAATTTTATCAGGGCGATCGACGACAACTTGCCGGTCAAATCGACCAGGACGGCGTAAAGCCGGGTCGAGAATTTCTGGACGGTTAGTGGCGGCGATGATAATCACGCCTGTATTGGCATCAAAGCCATCCATCTCGCTGAGTAACTGGTTGAGAGTTTGTTCGCGCTCATCATTACCACCCATAATTGGCCCAGCACCGCCACGAGATTTACCCAGTGCGTCTAACTCGTCGATAAACACAATACAGGGAGCTTGTTCTTTGGCTTGTTCAAACAAGTCTCGCACTCGTGCAGCACCCACACCCACAAACAGTTCGATAAATTCTGAACCAGAAATGCTGAAGAAAGGAACAGCAGCTTCACCTGCGATCGCTTTTGCCAATAATGTTTTACCAGTCCCCGGAGGCCCTACCAGCAGCACACCTTTCGGAATCTTTGCCCCTAGTATGGTGTATTTACCAGCGTTTTTGAGAAAATCTATAATCTCTTCTAATTCCGCCTTGGCTTCATCTACACCAGCCACATCACTAAATTTGACACCAGTGCTACCTTCAGAATAAATGCGGGCTTTGCTTTTACCTACCGTTAGCGCAGCCGGGCCACCTTGGCGACTCATTAACAAGCCCCAAATCCCAAAGAAAATTAACGGTGGTGCAACCCAACTAAGTAAGGTGCCAATCCAGGCATTTGGATTTGGTGGTGGTGCAGCAAACTCGACATCATGCTCACGCAGAATTTTTGGCAAATCTAAATCAATGGCTACTGGTGTAGTGGTGAACACTTGTTCAGTGGGTTTACCATCTGGAGTTTGAGTTTTGATAGTGTATTCAATGCGATCACCACCCACGATCGCTCGATCTACCTTCCCCGCTTCTACTTGAGCCAGGAAAGTGCTATAGGGAACTTGTAGCGATCGCGATACAAAAAAACTTGGAACAATAAAGTTCAGTAGTAGTAACAACAAGGTTAGTAAAATTAAGAAATTCCCACCAAACTGCTGAACTTTGGACGGTTTGATGGATCTTTTGTTATTAGTTTCAACAGGCATTTTGATCTACCCTCCAAATTTGTCTTTATTCGCGCAGCGTCTGTTATTATGTCTGCGGCGGGCTGTGCCATGTCCTTTGCAAATGACTAACTCAATAACAGAGCAAATAGACCACACAAAGCAATGCCATCAAAGACACCAGCACCGCCGATGCTGAGTACTCCTGCACTCATGGCTTGAATATCTTTGAGATGTAGCAAATCAGCACCAATCAAGGTTCCGAGTACACCACCAGCAAAGGCTACAGGAGCAGCATGGGGTGCAGCGATTAACATTGCAGATAAAGCAGCCGTCAGGGGAGCCAGTAAAGGATTCATTTGGATACCGATTCCTGGCACTACTCGCGCTGCATAATAGCTAACGATAGTAACAATGGCAGTTACTAGCAAGATTGCTAAAGCATTTCCCTGAGTAAATTGGTACAGTGCCAACACAACCGGAATTAAGCCACCACCAACATTCAGCGCTACCACAGTCGAGCGTTGCACTTTCCTTAAAGGAATACCCCAAAATTCACTTAACCAGAGGGTTGCGAAGTCACCAGCTAATTGAACGTCAGTTACTAGACGGTATAGGGGTATATTGATAGTGCTGGTAAAAATTACTAGCACAAGCAATAAAAAAGCGATGTTGGGAGAAAACCCTAGCTTGGCGACTGCGATTTCCACTACATCTACTGCCACAGCAAACCAAATGAATGGTAGTAGTAGTAACAATACTAGAAATAGTAGTAATGAAACTGGTAGGTAAATCATGAGATTAGGAAATTTATGATTGTGTCATATCTCACACAAAAACATATCGGAAGATGCTGTATTAGTTAATTCAACAAATGCTTAACTAGTGATTATCTTGCTCGGAATTGTGGTAGTTATAAGTCAACAATGTGGGCAAGAAAGTATGAACTATTAGTTTCTATTCTAGAAAATAGATAGTGCAGCCTAAATTCGTGCATACCCAACAGAAAAATGTGTATTACCGTACTGTTATGGAAAATCAACTAGGATTAGTTCTGAAACTGCTTTTACTCTCGGCTTTGTTATCGGTATTGATTAAGTACGCAGCGCCAAGTCTATTAATTCCGGCAACAGCAACCAACGCGCTGATTATAATATTTTTGCCGATTGTGATTATAGCGATCGCACTACTGTGGCGATTCCAAGCACAGAAACAAACTTAACTCAAACCATCTACGCACAAGTGACTAAAATCGGCTAACCTAGCTGAATTACAAGAAAATTGCATCTCGCCAACCGTTGGGAGTCAGCCTGTGAACCTCGGTCAATGGATCGGCTTAATCGCCATAGTTCTTTCTTTATATATCCTGTGGCAAATTCGGGAAGTGCTTTTGCTCATGTTTGCCGCAGTTGTCTTAGCCACCACCTTAAATCGGCTAGCGAAACGCTTCCAACGCTTTGGCATGAGGCGGGGATTTGCCGTCCTCCTAGCAGTAGCTATCTTTTTGGCAGGTGTCGTGGGTTTTTTCTGGCTAATTGTGCCACCTTTTGCACAGCAGTTTCAAGAACTAACCTATCAAGTTCCTAAAGGGTTTGGGCGCTTTAATAGTTGGCTTGATGCCCTGAGAACTCGTATTCCTCCTGAGTTAGTTCCCTACATCCCAGATATCAATAGCCTCATTCAACAAGCACAGCCCTTCGTCAATCGGGTACTGGGAAACTCCTTCGCCTTTGTATCTGGCTCTTTGGAAGTCGTCCTCAAGATTTTGCTAGTGTTGGTTTTAACAGGAATGATCTTAGCCGACCCCGTGGCTTACCGCAAAGTCTTTGTGCGGCTTTTCCCCTCATTTTATCGGCGGCGGGTAGATGGGATTTTAGATAAATGTGAAGTCTCTTTGGAAGGATGGATTACAGGCGCTTTCATTGCCATGTTTGTAGTGGCGCTGATGAGTCTGGTTGGCTTATCAATTTTGGGCATAAAGGCAGCACTAGCTTTAGCAATTTTGGCAGGATTTTTGAACTTAATTCCCAATCTGGGGCCAACAATTAGTGTAATCCCAGCAATGGCGATCGCTCTGTTGGATGATCCCTGGAAAGTTGTCGCTGTCTTAATTCTCTACTTTGTTATTCAACAGGTTGAGAGTAATTTCATCACACCAATTGTGATGGCACAGCAAGTTTCGTTGCTGCCAGCTGTAACCTTAATTGCCCAACTATTTTTCGTGACTTTCTTTGGCTTTTTAGGATTATTTCTGGCGCTACCTCTGACTGTTGTCGCTAAAATTTGGTTGCAAGAAGTACTAATCAAAGATGTTTTGGATGAATGGGGCAATAAACATACAAAAGAGACTGAGTTTGTGATGATTCCTGAACCTCCTGGAATAGATGATAAGTGGACAGCAGAAAGTCCCGATATTAATCGGGAGCGACGGATTGATGATGATATCTTGCAAAAAGAAGATTAGTAGGGGCACGGCATGTTCCCTACACCTTGCGATATAATGTCGTACCGCATCTAAGTGGGAACCGCTATATAAACCGCGCTTCCCTTCCTCTCCCCGTTAGCGTCACCGTTAGGCAAGCAAAGAGGGGTTGGGGGAGATTCTTCCAGGATTGCTGAATTGATGTTCTAGTGGGGTTAGGTTTCCGAGGCTTTGATGTTACGAAAAATACTTTTAAAACATCCTCTAAGGTTTCTCCGAGAAAATCGGTTCTGCTGCAATATCATCTAAGCGGATACTGCCTAACAAATTCTGCCACTCTGCTTTCAGTGCTGCATCTTTAGGATTTTTATCACGTAGTTCAGCCAGTATCATCAGTGCTTCGTACCATATTCCATTTTGGGCATAGATAGCAGAGCGCTTTAGAAGTTCTGTAGTTTGTAGCTCTTTGACTACGGTTGGATTTAGTTCGACTCTTTGTATTACCCCTTCGACGAAAGTCGGAGGAGAATTTTTTTGCTGGTCACAGTTGATGGTGAAAAACCAGCGATATTGTTTGTTTAGCGCCAAGGCAGGAGCAGTGCTAGGCATAGAAACGCGGATGACTCCTGGTTTATCTGGTAGAGCGATCGCTTTTTGGTAAATCTCGTTAGAGTCCTGATCTTGCAGCACAAATTCAACTGCATAGGGCAAATCTTTGGTATACGGCACATAGAAAAACCAGCTTGGGCGTTCTACCGTTGTTTGTCCCCAGACATGCATCACTGAGTTAGCTTCCTCAATAAAAGGCACTAAAGCAGTTAGGTCAGGTTCAGTAGGTGGACATCCAGCCAACTCGCCGCGCTTCGCTCCACCACGAACACGACCTCCAGGAGGGGGCCCAGGTGGAAGTGAAGGTTGATTAAATGTTTTGGCTTGAGCAAGGATTATTTTAGCATTAGAGCGATGAGGAGTTGGTTTTGCCAGTACTGGAATTAGGCTAACTAGTAAACTTGTGCAGCTAAAAGCTACTACTAAAAACAGTTTTATCGGTTGTGAATTTGATTTCATAAAAACCCTTCTTTAATGTATGTAAAGTATATTTATCTGCTGGTTCCCCCAAAAATTTTATAAAAAATCTTTACCCATATCCTATTCCCCACTCGCCACCCGAACTTTTGTTGTTGGATTATAAATTGACATCAAGCCAACCGTTACAACCAACGACAAAGCCGAAGGTACAAAAGGCACCCAAGCAGCCGAAATTAACAGACTAAAGCAAACTAAATACAGAACACTAAAGGTAATACTGACTTCCAATGCCAACCAAGGGAAGGAAAGCTTTCGCCAAGCCAGGACTCCCCCTACCAAAGACCAGGCCCAAATCCAGACCACCTCAGCCCACAGTGACCAAACCCGCATTAATGGTCGCCCATCCTGGACTGCGCTGAGGATTTGGCTGATCATATGCGCTTGTAGTAACACTCCTGGCATTTGGTCATCTAAAGGAACGCCGTAGGGTGTAGGCCAAGTGTCTGGAGAATCTCCCTTTGCTACTACACCAATCAAAACAATCTTGTCTTTGATAGCACTGGGGTTAATCGGACTAGATAAAAATTGGGTTAGCTTCACCTGTTCGGCTATTTGTTTTGGAGAACGGTAATTGAGTAAGAGTTGACCGCCATTGGCATCAATATTTTGATAGCCGCCAGTGCGAGACTTCAGATTTGGAAAAATAGTTTTACCCAGCTGCAAATTTCCTTCAGAAGTGAACTTTGGTTGAATTCCTGAGGGGCGCAGATAGAGAGAGGCCAATTGTAGACTGAATGCAAAGGGAGCAGGACACAACGATGTTGCTTCCTGGTTCATGAATAGGAGATGCCGACGGATAACTCCATCGCGATCGTGAATAAAGTCACTGAATCCAAGATTTATTGGTGGGATTTCTGGTGGTGGCTTAATGCCTTTGATATTTCCTGTCCTATCACTTCCCTTGCATATACCAACCAAGTTCTGAGTTTGCTGGAGACGAGTAATTAAATCTGGTTGTTTGGCTTTAAAATCACGGTAGATATCCAAGCCGATCGCACGGGGTTGATATTGATTCAGTTTTGCCAGGAGTTTGTTGAGAGATTTTTCGGAAATGGAAGCTCCGATCAAGGATTCGTTATTTTCTCTTTGAATTGCTAGATCGTCATCGTCAATTGTGATTACTAGCAGTCGGGGATCAAGTCCTTCCCCAGGGCGCGATCGCATCATCTGGTCATAAGCTGGAATCTCTGTACTTTCCAGCAATCCCAGCAATCTCACACCACAAACAAAGGCTGTAATCGCCAAACTTGATAACAAAGTTATTGTAAATCTGCGTCTGGTAGACAAAGCTAAATTTGGTATATCTTCAGTTGTTATAGACCTTAATTCATCCCAAGTAGGTGGTATCTGCGCTGGATTTTGGCAAATCACTGGTAGCCAAGTTGCACAGGGAAATCGATCCTCAAGTCCTTGCAATCGTTCCCGCGCTTGGCGTACCGCTTGGTATAAAGACTCGCCACCGGCAAAGCCTTCGAGAAAATACTTTAAGAACTCCTTTGCAACTTGGTCTGGGACGGGTTCACGCATGACGATGATCTGAGGGATTTGCAAATCAGCCAGTTCTCGCGCCAATCCCAATCCATCACAGGAGTTGAATATAGCTAGTTGCAAGCCGTTTTCAATGGCTTTCTTCAGAGCATACTTTAATTCTCCAATGGTGAGGCTATCAGTTTTATTCAGGTACATTCGTCCGCTTTCTCCATTTCCGTTACTGGAACTGTGTCCGGCAAAGAAGAGAATATCCCAGTTTTGTCCCCAAAGATGCTCAGTCAATTCCTTACGTTGTGGTTCTACCAAAAAGCTGACCTCTGCATTACTACACTGTTGCAGTAATGCTTGATCAGCCTGGGTGTCAATCCCCTGACTATTGCCCACAATTGCTAAAATCTTGACTAATGGATTTAAAATGCGTGGCTTGTGAATGCGATCGTAGGATGGTGAAGAAAGGGCGATTTCAGCCTTGGGATAGCGTTCTAACAAATCCCACAGATGCCAGGGTAATAGCTGCAATTGACTATTTTCTGTTTGCAAAATCACCCGCACTTCTTCCGTGGATGACAATCTTTCTAACCATTTTTCCCTCAAAGGGCGAAACTCTTCGGCTCGTAGCCAGGTATTAAAGCGTGCCCGCAAAATATGGGAAGTGTTTTCGCAGTCTTGAATCATCGATACATTCGTCACCTGCATTTTGTCAGCATGGAGCCGATAACGATTGCCTATCTGCCGATAACTAGACTGCCAATGACTGTAATAGAGCGGCATTTCGGGGAATGAAGGTAACTTTCCCGTGACTTCTGTTGTAGCACGCTCGTGTTCTTCACCAATTTGGAGGGTGACAGCAAACCCCTGCTCAAAACTACCCTCTCCGAATTTCAGAACCACTAACTTACTCATGACCGTCGCGATCTCCCTGTGCAAAACCATGCCCTGTTCTAATGTCTCATAACAAGCTCCACAAGCGTTTACAGACTTTTTTCAAAATCTCCAAAAGCCGGCTTAAATTTTTAATTTTTAATTTTAATTAACCAATTACCACTTCATAAATTACCGACAAAGGGGGAAGATAGCTAGACGCTTTAAATCCTAAAATGTTCGGTAATGCTGGTATTATCCAAGGCTACTCTAACGCTAAATTGCTCTGTAGGTTCACCGCGAAACTGCAACTGAATGTAGTTATCTGATTTTCTAGATTGAGCGTCTAGAAATACTGCTCCCGAACTATCTAGAACGGTGAGATGAACTCCTGGCGG
Organism: Nostoc sp. NZL; assembly: GCF_015714705.1. Classification (NCBI taxonomy): domain Bacteria; kingdom Bacillati; phylum Cyanobacteriota; class Cyanophyceae; order Nostocales; family Nostocaceae; genus Nostoc; species Nostoc sp. NZL. The sequence continues at coordinate 79,749 of NZ_WBKL01000131.1, forward strand.
CAAGTAGATTTGATTCCCAGTGGCGTGCAATTGGAGATGAACACTAGTTTGTTGATCCTTTTCGGGGCTGATTTCCACAATCAACATCACGGGTTGGTTGAGAATTTGGATACCCAAATCAATCAGTTTTGCACGTTTAGTAATTGATTCTGGTTGATTAAGGGTATTTACTTCCAGAGTCTCAATACTGCGAAAGGCATAAGCTGGTCTGAGTTCCGGCACGTTCCATAAGGATTCAATAGTCTGCCAACCTGTTTCAAATATACCAGCAAACCACTGACTTAAATTCACTAGTGAACTAACTGGGGATTGGCGCAATTGTGCTAGGTGGTCGATAAACGCTTCCAATGGTTGCAGTTGTTCTAAAGGCAGCGTTTCAGTTGCAACACTAGGGATAAAACCAAGCAGCCTCGCTTCTTGGAGCGATTCATCAAATTGAACTACTAAATAACCCACTCGTTCTTCCCAGGTTTCTGGAGGAATGGAACATATCTGCTGATGCCGATGGACAGGGCGACATTCCAGACGACCAATTGAGGGCACTTCTAAGTCGGCTACATCCCCACAGAGGCGCATGATGGGATTCCAGCTGTCACTCGCTTCGAGGTCTGTAGGAATATCCATCATTTCTAAATAGTTATTCACCACCCACACAGCCAGCGTATTCAGTCGAACTTGCTCTGCTTTTTCAGAATTTGGCTGTTGGTTAGCAAATTGCTGGGCAGTTATGCGAGCTGATTGGGAAATCGGCAATGTTAAAGCGAAATCGTCAAGCTGGTAGGTGGAGTTATTCATAAGTTAATGTTTAATAATCAATGCTGCTATGTACATATCGCCTGCATTCACTAAATTTATGCCACAAAATAGAGAATGATTATTGGAAACTTGGGGATTGCGTTTAGGGCAGTTTTTGCTGGGTGCAGGGAAAAATATTCTCCCCTTTGCTCCCTGCGCCTACAACCAGTTTCCAATCAACACATAAGCAGACCAAAAGCTTGGTGCTTTGTAGTTAGGATGTTTCAGGAGTTTTAGCTGGGCACGGTGGACTGCTTCAGCTTTAGTGATTTTGCCACTCTTGAGTTCTTGATAGAAGGCACTAACAAACATCGCCGTTGATTCATCATCAATTTGCCACAGGGAGGCTATGGTACTGCGTGCCCCAGCTCGTACAGCGGCTCCTGCAAGACCCAGTGCTGCCCGGCTGTCTCCTGTGGCTGTCTGGCAAGCACTCAACACTAATAGTTCTACTATAGTTTTACCCTGACTGCGAAAGAGAGTATCAAAATCCTTAACATTGATCTGACCATCGAAATCCAAAATAAAAGTGTCTTCAAGGCGGGAACTAAACTGACCGTGGGTTGCTAAATGCACTATGTTGAATGAAGCAGCGCTAATTTCACCCTCTAAATTCTTTTTCTTAAAATCTCCATCTAGTAGGCTAGTTGTCGAGACTCCTGCCTTGGCAATGCCGTCAAATTCAGATTTGATGGCAAGCAATGGTGCAAATTTGGTAAATCCTGGTGGCGGCTGAGTCAGTCCTGCGGTTAACGCTCTGAGCTGCTGTTTTACTAACGGTTTAGGGTCGAGGAGTTGCAGACCCACGCTCAGGGCAACTGCATATTTCTCTACCAAGTATTGCTTACCATCGTAGAGAGCTGCCATTGGTAAATTGCGTAACTGTCCATCCAGGACGAACACTAGGGTATCTACCCTACTGTTTTGTAATTTTGACTCAATGGGTTTGAGCAGCCAGTTATAAACTTGCTGCGCCTGGGTTTGGACGGTTTTGGTAGCGGTGGGATTGACAAGATTTTTTCGCAGTTTTACTAAGAGTTCCTCTACTTCTGTGTGGGAAATCTTGGTACTGTAATTTTGTAGAGGTTGGTTGGGAATTTTGACAATTACCTGGAGTTCTTTTTCAAGAATAATTGGATAAAGGATCGCAGCCGTGGGATTATCTTTATCTACCACTTGATCGAGGGCTACTCTCTGACCTTGGAGGCAAGCTTCCCGGAAGAAGTCGTCCAATTCTGCTAGTTGGAGTGCTTCAATCCGCTGGCGGGCTTTCTCTAATATTTTTTCATCTGATGATTTTCCTTCTTGAGATTTCAGCAGTAACTCTACTGACTGACGGTAGACGGGTTCTACGCTGTCCCGGAAGTTAAATTGCACATCCTGGTTTATTACATCTTTATTGACTACCAAATCTCTGCGGAGAGACTGGAGAGTGTCCACAGCAGCATCATATGCCGCGATCGCACCGTTAATATCTTTTTGTGCCCAGAGCAATCTCCCTAACTGCCACTCTAAGGTATAGGTAATTTCTGGTGCATTGCTGCTCTGTGCCAAAGCTAATCCTTGCCTGGTCAGGTCTTGCGCCTCTGACCACTGTCCAGTTTCTTCGTACAAGCCGCCTAAACTCTTCAGAGCATAAGCTTCTGCCCGTTTGTCCCCTAAATCGTGGGATTGCTGGATGGCCTTGGCGAGTAATACTGCTGAGTCTTTGGTGCTCCATCCTGAGTAGTAATTCTGACTAGATGCTTGCAATATACCACTCTTTACTTTTGCCAGACTTTGAGAAAAGTTAACCTGAGCGTAGATACTAGCACGGCTGAGGGGGAGTTGGTCGAGTTGGGATTGAATCAATGGTAAGAGAGTTTGAACCTCTGCCCATCGTTTATCTTCAATGAGTAGGCTCAATTGATTGATTTGCGCTTGGACTTTTGTCAGGGGTGAGGGAGATGCTGCAACTGTTTGTTGATAATAGGCGATCGCTCGGAGATTATCCTCTTTTTTCCGGGCATTATTGCCCAGACTGAACAGACTAGCCCCAATATCAGCGCTTGATTGCAGATTTCGAGCAATTCTCAGACTTTCTTCTAGCGCTTCCTGTGACTTGTCCAAATTGCCCAATACCAAAAGGGCATCACCAAGCGATCGCAAACTCACTGTCTTTTCTATAGAGTCTGGTTGAGATTTTAACGTCTGACTTACCTGATCGAGTGTTTTGACAGCACGAGGGTAAAATCCTTGGGTTCGCCATGCCTGTGCTTGATTAATTAGCGATCGCACCACACCGCTTTGATTATTTGCTTGCGTGTAAATTTTTTCTGTCCGCCGCCAAGTTTCTAAAGCCATCTCAGCCTGTCCCATTGTCAGTTGGAGACGGCCTTGAATATCTAGTGATTGGGCAAATATTTGCAAATTTTGGTTTTCATCCTGTCCTTCGAGCAAATTTAAGCTCTCTTTAATTGCCTGCTGTGCCTGACTCCATGCACCAAGTTGCTGGTAAGCTAAAGAAAGATTACTCAGTGTCACCGCCTGTTTGAGGTTTTCCCCTTGCTGCTTATATGCTTGTACAGCCTGTTGTAACACTTCTACCGCTTTGGCAAAGCTTCCATCATCGTATAAAAGTTTGCCCTGCTGTAGTAGTGAGGCGGGGTCAGCGGCCACAGCCAGCGATGTCAAACTGTTAATTGTTAATTGGGATGAGGGATTAATTGAGCCAGGAACTTTTGCCAGCACGGGCGAACCAAGGATGCATAGCAAAGCTATCAGGAAGTACAAAGGCAAACGTAAAAAGTGAGCCAAAGTGTTCTTCTGCCAACGCTTTGGCTGATTTTGCCTTTTAACTTTTACAGAATTTGCGCCAAAAATCCTAGTTGTTTTAGCCATAAGCATGACAAGAGGTAAGTGATAACCAGGAACCCACAGGATTAACTGTAAGTATTTAGGCTACCAGGGTAATGGTACCATTCGCATCCATTACTGATACCGTAGCTCCCACAATCTTATTTATCGTGGCTTGGATGAGGTTTTACCTAAATCTCTACTTAACCTAGGAGGTTTGAATGCTTGCGGCGGTCGTACATGTCAACTTACTTCCTGTGCGCTCTTTGCGTCCTTCTCTAACGAGACGCTGCGCGAATGTGGTTCGTTCTCTTATCCCTAAAATTTAATGAGACAGACCACCAGTCTCATAACTAGCTCTTCAAACGTGAATTCCAGCACTCTCTGCCGCCCTGGAAAAATTGTATTCATCATAAAATACCAAAAACCTGGTCGAGGTTGACCAGGTTTTATCGAGTTTACAGGTTTCAAATTGTTAAACTAACTAAATAATTGAAAGTTAATAACTAAGGTGGACTTGAAACTAACAAACTCAGCATTCTTGCGTTTTTCCGCTTTGGGATTTGGCTTTGCCTTATACGCTCGGCTTTTTACCACTTCTACATTTGATATGCTGGAATTTGCTTGGGTTGATGACAGGGGACACTAAGTCATTTACCCTTTTGCTTTGGTTTTCTTTTGTTTGGTGTCCTACTATTTAAGTTATCACTTAGTTTGTAAGTTACAACCCTTAGTTTATTAAAGTTGACGTTTTGTTAGATTTTGCAATCTCTAATCAGAGGTTTGATCCCCAGCCCTCTTTTTAAGAGAGTTAAGGGGATCTTCGAGAGATAAGCATGGCTAACCAAACAGTATTGTCATCAATCCCACATAATTGGACTATTATCCAGATACTCGGTGACAATACGTCCAATAGCATCAATTTCTGCCAATTGGGCGGCGGAAAGCTTGATTTGGGAGGCTAATGCGTTGTCGCGTGCTTGTTCGGGATAACGCGCCCCGGCGATTGCATTTGTTTGGGGTTGGGCAATTAACCAGGCCAAAGCTAACTGAGCAAGGGTACAATTATGAACAAGGGCTATGGGACGCAATTTTTGTAGCGCTTGTTGAGCACGTTCAAAATTTTCGCCTTGAAACAGTTTATTTTTAGCACGGTTATCTTCTGGGTTAAATTTATGACCGAGAGCAAATTTGCCTGTTAACAATCCCTGCGCTAAAGGCGAATAAGCAAGGATAGAAATATTGTTTTCAATACAATAGGGCAATGCATCTTGTTCTACCTGCCTCCAGAATAAAGAATAGGGTGGTTGTAAACTATCAATACGTCCATAACTTGCTGCTTGAGCTAACTGGGCGTAGGAAAAATTGGAAACACCAATGGCTCGAATTTTACCTTGCTCTTTGAGCAGGTTAAGAGCGCTCATAGTTTCCTCAATAGGTACTATTTCACTATTGAAAGCACCGGAGGGCCAATGTATTTGGTAAAGGTCGATGTAATCAGTTTTCAGGTTGGTTAAGGAACGATCGCAAGCTTCAATGACTTGTTCATACTTTAGATGGTTAGCGAAAACTTTCGTGGCATACTCTACGCGATCGCGTACATCAGATAAAGCTTCAGCGACAATTCGCTCAGAGTGTCCTTCACCATAAACTTCAGCAGTATCAATTGTGGTGATACCAGCTTCATAAGCGGCTCGGATCGTTTTAATCGAGTCAACATCCTCAATTCCCACCCACATTCTTTTACCAGCTTGCCAAGTTCCCATCAGAATGGGTGTGATTTGGACTTCAGTTGTACCTAGCAATCGCTTTTCCATAACTGCTTTCTAATTCATTTCCCTGGATAGTTTCACACTTTATCGGTCTTAGCTTGAAATTAAATCAGAATTACAGTAGATGCTGATGGAATTGACTACAACTTTTCATGCTTTCAAAGAATGGGCAGTCGCCGTAAATGCCTTGGAAAATGGCAAAACAATTATGTTGCTCCGCAAAGGCGGTATCCATGAACGAAATGGACATTTCCAAGTTGCCCACAAGCAAATTTTGCTTTACCCTACTTATGAACATCAACAAGCTTTCATGCTCAAAGCTGAGTATGCCAATCATGTTTATCCAGTAACATCAGGTTGGCATCCAGAGACAGTTCGCATCGGCAGCTGGGCTGAAATTACAGATATTTTGCCAGTTAGTGACGAATTTCTTGTCAACTCCTTGCTTCCCTTCCATATTTGGAACGAGCATTTCATTAGCGATCGCCTCAAATGGAAACCACGCCAACCCCTTTATATTCTTCTCCTGCGGGCATATAAACTACTCGAACAAGAAATTCCCTACCACCCTAAATACGGCGGTTGTAAGTCATGGATTGATTTAGATCAACCAATTCACTTGCAAGGAGCACAACCAGTTATGTCTGACTTTGCATACACCCAATTAGTAGAGACAATTCGCCAGATTGTTGGCGATAAGTTGTATGCTCCATCCTTCTAAATCTAATGCCAAGTAAGGATTTTGGATGTTACCGAAGAAGTAGTTAGGAGCGGAGCCAAAGACGCTCCGCTTGGGAGCATCTCACCTTTGCAAATACAGGTATAATTTTGGGAAAAAAGTTACACTGGCAACAAGAGCGGCAAGTGCAATTACTATGAACCCTGAAGACTTCAAACGTTTGGAAACCTGTTTGCAGGAAGCAGCAGAAATTCTTTATCGGAATACGCCAACAGAAGAGTTGACAAGCTTTGAGAGTATAGAAAAAGCAGTAAGGACAAAGATGCTAGAGC